>JACMOA010000001.1 GCA_014378225.1 Deinococcales bacterium
CTGCTCGAGAAGGGACGCAGGCTCGAGCGTGAAGCCAGTGTTGCGGTAGGACTTTACGGCACGGTTGAAAAGGGTGCGGGCGCGAAAAACCTGCTCGAGCTGGCCCGCTCTGGGGTAGTGGCCTTCAAATTTTCCACCTTCGAGACGCACCCGGTTCGCTTTCCGCGCATCGGAAACATGCAGACACTCGAGATTCTCGAAGAGTTGGGAAAAACGAATAAGGTGGCCTGCTTTCACGCCGAGGACCAGGAACTCATTGACGCTTTTAGCGCTCGAGTGCGCGGCTCAAACCGAACTGACCCGCTGGCCCACGCCGAGAGCAGGCCCGAGATTGCCGAATTGGTGGCTATTTCAGGACTGCTCGAGCTGGCAGAGCAGACTGACGCCAATCTTCACATCGTCCATGTCACCACCGGGCGCGGCCTCAACCTGATTTACAAGCATCCTTTTTACTACAGCCCTACTGCAAAGCTCTCCGCCGAAACCTGCCTGCATTACCTCGCCTTCACCGATCAAGATATGCTCGAACACGGCGCACAGCTCAAAATCAACCCCCCTCTTCGCAACGCAGAGCAGCAGGAAGGCCTGTGGGAATTTATCGAGAAGTTAGACTCTGACAAGTTCGCTCGAGACCTCTCCTTCAGCGTCACCAGCGACCATGTGGCGTGGCCCCTAAACCGTAAAGACAAACCTGACATCTTTGACAACAGTTCGGGGATGCCTGGAGTGGAGACGCTGCTGCCGTTTTTTTTGCACGGGGCGCTTGAGCGCGAACAACGCCGCTTAGACGGGTTCATGCGGGACGACCTGGATGCCTGGAAAATCTGGACCGAAGACTCGAGCCGCGCCTGGAGCATTGCACCACGTTCTGGGCCGTTTGTGACCACTGCCCGTTTGCTGGCCCAGAACCCTGCCCAGCGCTTCAATCTCGAGAACAAAGGTAAAATTGCACTCGGGTTTGATGCAGATTTAGCAGTGCTCGAGCGGGGAAATTTCATCTGGAAGGCGGCTGAGTCTCACTCGAGCGCAAAATGGAGTCCTTTTGACGGGCGCAGCATTTCGGTGAGGGTGGTTCACACGCTTCTGCGCGGAGAAACAGTATGGGACGGTCAAAACGTGCTCGAGGGTCAGGGGTATTGGTTGAAGACCTAGCCGCTCGAGGGTTGCGCCTCCGGCTAGTTTTTGGTACCTGGTCGGTTCGTTCTCGAACGCCTTAAATCAATCCTACCAAGTACCAATTACTAACGACCCGCGACCTGGCCCGGTAGGTGCCGTTCAGGTCAAGATAGCCGGAGGCGTTCACTTACCTTCCCTAATCAGCGTATCCACCATCAAAGCACTCCCCAGCACGCCCGGAATTCCCCCACCGGGATGAGCACTCGTTCCCACCTGCCACACCTTCCCCTCGAGCCGGTGAGGTGGCGTGTGAAAGGGTCCCGCCTGCCACAGCGCCCTTGCGTCTCCATAAATTGCGCCGCCTCCTGCGCCCCAGCTCGAGTAAAACTGCGGGTCCAGTAAAGTGCTCGAGCGCAGTACGGAACGAATCGGCAGTCCAAGAACTCGCTCGAGCCGCGAGAGCTGCGTCCCCATCCAGCCGTCCTCGAGCGTGTAAGAGCGCCCATCCGCTGGAGCGGTCATCAAAATGCTCAAAACTGCTCGAGTGTTTTCGGGGTAAACCGTGTGTGGCGGATAGTGGTTCACAAACATCATGCTCTGGTCTGTCGCCTGAGCAAGCAGCAAATCGCGCTCGAGCCTGTGCGGATGGTCTGGTAAAATCACACTCGAGAACGGCAGTGGCAGGGGTTCCTCGAGTGTAGCGTACAGGGCCACACCGGAGCAGGTACGCTTGCGAGTAGAAAGCGGCCCCCCTTTTAAAGCCTGAAATCTCGAGTAATCCAGGCTGTTAATGAGCTGGTCATAGTTCCAGAAACGCCTTTTCGCCCAGACTTTTCCGCTTTCCACCCTCGAGACAGGAGTCCCTTCTTCTATCCTGATTCCGCGTTCAAAGCAAAGGTTTTTCAAAACCCGTATAAGTTCAAAAATGCCGCCCCTGGGAACACTCAAACCTTCCTCGCACATTAAAGCTGGAAGTGAGGCGTAGAGTGCGGGAGCATACCTCGAGCCAATACCTGCGTTCAGGGCGTGGATAGCGACGCTCTCGAGCAAAAGAGGGGGCAGGTTCAGGGACTCGAGGTACGTGCGGGCAGTGAAGTGTGGAAAGTGCGCTCGAGCCAGACCCCAACTCATCCGCAGAAAATCTGGGTTCGTCAGGCGTGGTGGAGTAGTGAGTAATCCTGCCACATCTATCCCTTTTTGGCGCTCAACGTAGCGCCTCCAATCGGCATAAAACGACCCACCGGGCCGCACAGGAAACTCGACCTTTTCTCCCCGAAAAAGGTGTTGGCCCAACCCCGGCCAGGGCAGGTGCTCGAGCGGGTCTTGCTCCCCAATTCGCCCCAGCAAGGTCTTCCACACATTTGTGAAACTGTGGACTGCCGGACCTGTGTCCAGCGTCTGACCCTCGAGCGTGATTCGCCTGCTTTTGCCACCTACTCTGTCCGCCTCGAGTAGCGTGACCTCTTCGCCTCGAGAAGAAGCCAGCAGCGCTGAAGCCAAGCCAGAAAGCCCCCCACCCAGCACAAGGGTCTGGGTCATCAATCCAAACCCAATCTGTAAAAACTGAAAACTGGCGGACAGGCCCGGTAGGTGCCGCTTTGTCCAAGACAAAACTGAAAACTGAAGACCCGACCTCTCATCCCCGCACCAGATGGGCCACCAACAACACCCCCGCCACCATCCCGAGGGGCCAGGGACTCAATACGGAGAGCGGATAAAGTCTGGCCGCTCGGCTCGAGCGGGGACTCAACATTAGATTCAGGGTCAAACCACCACTAACGCCTAGAACCGCCAGCGAAACCAGCGGGTGTAAAGACCAGAATAAAATACTCGAGAGGGCAAACCAGCACAGGCACCACAGCGCGGTTCCTCGAGCGCCCAACTTCAGGGCCAGGGTAAAGACTCCGGCTCGAGCGTCGCTTTCCATGTCCTGCACCGCGTCAAAGGCGTGTTTGCCCACGGACCACGCCATCAGCCCCAGCAGGGCCAGTGGAGGGGGTGTTTCACCAAACAGCGCTGGAACGAAAGCTAAAGGCAGTGCATACGCCGCGTTGGACAGCGAATCCAGAAAGGGACGCGCCTTGAAACGCACCGGAGGTAGCGAATAAGCCACAAAAACCACCGTGTAGAGCAGCATCCACAACCACGCGGTCAAAGGGGCCTCGAGCAGAAAATACAGTCCAAAAGGCAGATTAAGCCACAAAATTGCTCGAGCGACCCTTTTGTCTTCTTCCACCGCCAGCCGCGCTCCTTGAAGTCCTCCTTTGCGGGAACTGAGCGCGTCTTCGCGCTGGTCTGCTATATCGTTGACCCCGTAAATCAGCAGGTTAAAAGGTAGGGTCAGCCAGAGCAGCGTGACCCACCACAGCGGCTCCACGCTCCACAGCCGTCCACTAAGCCACAGCGCTACCGTAGCCGTACCCAGCGTGTTGACCCACAGTGCGGGCCTCGAGATGAGCAGCAGGCGCAACCCACCCCGAACCGCAGAACGACGGGGAAATTTTGAGCGTTCGAGGTCTAGTTTTTCGAGGTCTGATTTTTTAAGGGTTGGGCGCTCGAGCGGAACAGAGGAGTGGGAACGGGTAAATGGGTTCATCGGGGGAAGTCCAGGGCCGGAAAGGTTTCTGGAAAGCAGTATAACCTGCCTGAGTAAAGTCACCGGTCCTCGAGTACCCTTTTTAAGCAGATTGGGTGGGGTTGTGTCACATCGTACCGATAAACCCGCCTTAACCTTGTACAAAGGGTATACAAGAGGTGTATCTCCAGGCACACTCATTAAGGCACACTCAAAGGAGTCTTTCAATTTTGAATCCCCCGTCTACCATTCCTAAGTCGGTAGGGCTATACACTACCGCCGAGGTGGAAAGTCGAACCGGAATTCCTGCGACCACCCTTAGACAGTGGGAACGGCGCTACGGTCTACCTAACCCACAGCGGGGGGACAATAGCTACCGCCTCTACAGCGAATCAGACTTGCTGCACCTCGAGTTTATTCAGGGGCGGCTGAGCGAGGGTATCAACATCAGTCGCGCTGTAGGGCTGTGCCTCGAGCACTTTAAATCCCTGCCTCCTCTCGAGCAGGCACCCGAGCAGGCACTCGAACAGGAAAGATTGCTGCCTCCCCCTGCTGAGCGCGGTTTGCTGGACTATATTGCGGAATTGCTCGAGGCGTCTTTGAAAGCGGATTACGAGCGGGCAGGACAGGTCCTGTCCAACTGCTACGCACGCTTTACCGTCGAAGATGTGCTGACCCACGTCATCGAGCCGGTGCTGCGCGAGGTGGGAGAGTTGTGGCAGCGCGGTGAAATCACCATCGCCCATGAGCATCAAGCCAGCGCTTACCTGCGCGGCAAGCTGCAAATTCTGCTGGACATGGTAGGACAACCGCAACTAGGACCGGGGGTGGTGGTGGCCTGTGGCCCTGGTGAAACCCACGAAATTGGCTCTCTGATGCTGTCCGTGATGCTGCGACGCGCTGGAATTCGGGTGTTTTATCTGGGGGCGGACACTCCGCTAGCAGACCTGGTGCTCTACGCAAAAAGTCATCCGGTAGAAGCTGTGCTGCTCAGTATAGGGGCCAATGGAGCGTTAACACAACTCAGAAATCAACGCTCTCACCTCGAGAACCTACACCTCCCCGTTTTTTATGGTGGAGCAGTTTTCAACGCCGACCCCAGTTTAGCGCTCGAGCTGGGGGGCCACTATCTGGGGTCTAACGCGCAACAGGCAGTGCGGAAATTGGTGGGCTTGCTGTCGAAAAGCCGCTCGGGACGTGCCTAGAGCCAATCATCTAGAGATTTATTCAGGGCGTTTTTCACTCGA
>JACMOA010000311.1 GCA_014378225.1 Deinococcales bacterium
CTCGCCTCACCGGCTGGGCCGCTTTCAAGAATTTCCCCCTTGCTAAAGGGGAACCTAAAGAATCGTCGCTCGAGCTACACGGTCTTTGAAGACCCCCTTGTTAAGGGGGTCTTCGGAAAAGCGAGCAGGCCCGCTAGGTGCCGTTTTGCTCAAGACGGCGCAGCGCTCACGAAGGGGGGATTCGCCCGGTCCATTAAAACATCCAATTTCTACGGATAAATTCCCCGCAAAGCGTGCGCCTCGAGCACCCGCGTGCAGGCCACGATATAAGCCGCCGTTCTCAGTGAAACCTTGTGGCGCTGCGACACTTCCCACAGGCTCGAAAAGGCTTCTTTCATGATGCGGTCCAACCTTGCGTTGATTTCGTCCTCGGTCCAGAAAAAGCTGGAAAAATCCTGTACCCACTCGAAGTAACTGACCGTTACACCGCCTGCATTGGCCAGCACGTCGGGAACCACCAGAACACCTTTCTCGAGCAAAATGTCGTCGGCGGCGGGTGTGGTAGGGCCGTTGGCTCCTTCCACCACCACTCGAGCGGTAATGAGTGGAGCGGTTTTTTCGGTGATGACTCCCTCGAGCGCGGCAGGAATCAGCACCTCGCACTCCACCGTCCACAGCTCATGTGGCTCGAGCGTCTCCGTCCCAGGAAAACCCACGATTTTTCCGGTTCGCCGCAGAAACTCGAGCGCCGCTTTGGGGTCTATACCCGCGCTCGAGAAAATGGTTCCGGTCACGTCCTGAATGGCCACCACTTTTGCGCCGTGGTCGTGAAAAATACGGGCTGCCGCGCCGCCCACATTGCCGAAGCCCTGCACTGCAACTCTGGCCCCCTCGAGCGGAACCCCCACCTGTTTCATGGCCTCGGTGGCCGCTACAAACACCCCCCGTCCGGTGGCGTCGGCACGCCCCAGACTGCCGCCCAGGTTGACGGGTTTGCCCGTCACCACCCCGGTGGCGGTGCGTCCGGTGTTCATGCTGTAAGTGTCCATCATCCAGGCCATCACCTGCGGGTTGGTGTTCACGTCTGGCGCGGGAATATCCTTATCTGGCCCGATGATAAAGCCAATTTCAGAGGTATAGCGCCGGGTCAGCCGCTCGAGTTCGGTAATACTGAGGGTGCGCGGGTCCACCCGGATTCCGCCTTTGGCGCCGCCGTAAGGCAGGTTTACGGCGGCGTGTTTAATGGTCATCCAGGCGCTCAGGGCCATCACTTCGCTCAGGTTTACGTTCTGGTGAAAGCGCACCCCGCCTTTGCCGGGACCTCTCGAGGTGTTGTGTTGCACCCGGTAGCCCTCGAAGTGGGCCACGCTGCCATCGTCCAGCCGGATGGGACAGTCCACAATCAGGATGCGCTGGGGCCGCTTGAGCGAGTCAATCCAGTAGGCGAGCTGGCCCAGATACGGGGTCACACGTTCCACCTGCTCGAGGTAGGTGGCCCACGGGCCGAGGTGTTGAGGGTCCAGATAGCTGGGAAGATTCCGATTTTGAATTCCTGGATTCAGGGTAACAGCAGTCATGAAGCTCCTTGCTCGAGACCTCTCGAGCTTTTTTTAAACTAATTAAAGTACCCCCGAAGTATAAGTTGCACAGCTCGAGTTGTGAACCCCCAGAGGTCAAATTCCTTTTGAGGTTTACGAAAGCACAAGTAAACGCACTCAGTTTGTGTCACAATGACGTGAACTCGAGAGATTTCGATTGTGTATCTCGCTCGAGCTGAATTTTGGCAAAACTATTTCTAAAATTAACGCCCTGGACAGCTTTTGCGGATGTTCATCCGCGCAATTACGCTCGAGTCCTGTGGAAGAAGCTAATGGGGGTGAGGTTTTAAACGGGTTCAAGCAGAGAAGTCCTTTAAAATGGAATCCATGTGGAAGTTTTTAGTCGCACTATCGGTTGTGGGAGTCTGGGGTTCAAACGCTGGAGCGGCGGGACCCGCCGCTCCAGCGTGTCTGAGTGACCGAAGCCCAGACCGTTTGCGGGTCTGCGCTGGAGTGCTCGAGGGGAAAAGTCAGTTCCCCAGTGCGGTGCAGGTGATGCAAAAATCGGTTCAGCTCAATCCCAGCGCCTCCAACTGGCGCTATCTGGGCGAACTGGCGGTCAAGGCCGAAAATTATGACGTGGCCTGCACCAGTTTTAAAGAAGCCATCCGCCGCTATCAAAAGCTGGACGTACAGGCTGCACTTTTCCTGAGCCAGACCAGGGGCGGTTATTGTCAGGACGTAGAGCTTTACACGCTCGAGGGCAAAGCCAACCCCACCCCAAAACTCGCCAAATTCGAGCCAAAAAGTGGAATTTTACTGGGACTCTCGAGCTTTCCCAAAGACCTGCGGGCCAATGGGGGCAAACTGCCTGCGCTCGAGGTATTTGGTGGACCTCTGGCGGTTTATCTGACCTACTATCCGCTGATAGAGCCGTCCACCGCCAGCAGCAATCTGGGAATTTTCCCTCGAGAAGTGGCAGCGGCAGCCAAAGCGGCGGGTGCGGCGATTCACATTGCGCTCGAGCCGAAAATGCCGCTTTCACAAATCACCGAGGCCACCCTGATTCCTTTCGCCGAAGCTGCTAGAAACGCAGAGCTACCCATCTTTTTGCGTTTTGCCAGCGAGTTTAACGATTCCCAGAACGAGTGGAGCAAGAACCCGGCGCTGTACGTGCAAAAATTTCGTTTGTTGCACACGGTGATGGCCCGCATTGCGCCCAATGTGGCGATGGTCTGGATGCCTTACGCCAACGGCTCGAACTGCTTTGAAGAGTTCTATCCAGGTGAGCGATATGTGGATTGGGTGGGCGTCAGTTTGTACAGCGTTCCGTTTTTGAACGGCAACCCGGCCCTGAGTGGGGAGATGTTCAGCCCACTCGAGCGAATAGAAGGTTTATACCGCTGTTATGCAGACCGCCACCCCTTTCAGGTTTCTGAATACGCCTCCTCGAGCCGCAATGTGGGTCTGGGAGACCGCGATTACTGCGACTTTGCCTCACGCAAAATGCGCGATCTGTACTGGGGCGCGGCCCTTAAATTGCCGCGTCTGAAAAACATCAACTGGTTAGATTTGGACATGGGCGGCGGCGCGGCCAACGGCAAAGCTGAAAGCCGCCAGAATGATTACCGCTTGCTAGCGGTTCCCTGCAAGCTCGAGACCTTTAAAACTTTTCTTCAGGAACCCTACTTTTTACGCCGCTTTCCCAGCACCTTTGATCGCAGACCCGCACCGCTGCCGCCGCTGGTGACAGCAGGACTACGTGGCGCAGCCTACCTGAAAATAGCCAAGCCCGTGGAGAGCGTAGATTATCTATGGAACGGTAAAAAACTCTCGAGCGCCAAAGTCGTCCCCTACGCTTTTAGCTTGCCCAAAACTCTCAAACCAGGAACCTACACCCTCGAGCTGCGGGTTTTTGGAGCAGGGGGGAAAGTGTTGCTCTCGAAGGTGCAAAAGGTTGGGGTGCGGTGAGAGTTGGAGGGTAAGAAATCCAGGTTCGGGTTAAAGTTCTCAGCCAATTTCACTCTACTCGTTCGGCTCAAAACAAAGTACCCCCCTGATTTCAGGGTACTCAAACCCGGCTTATCCCGAACTGAGGTCAAGAAAAGAACACCTCCAGCGGGTTTTTGGTACTTGGTTTGATTCTGAAGCTCGAGCCGCAGACCAACCAATTACCAACGACTCGCCAGAGGCGCAACACTGAAACATTTATTTCCTAAACCCCTCAAATCACCGCAATCCCCTGAATGTACCCAATCCGCACCCGTCTCGAGTCTCCATCCTCGGTTTTACCCACGAAATACGGCGTGCTGGCTTCGTAAACCACGCTCGAGGGAATAATTTTTTCGCGGCGCAGTTTGCCCTGGGTTTTGGGTCCCCAGCCTCCGGCGTACTTTTCCTCATGGTATTTCAGCTCGAGGGTGCGGCCCGCTCCGATGGCATCTTCAATCAGTTCGCGCAGCTTGCGGGTGGGGATGTTCTCGAGCAGGGTACTTTGCACGCTCTGGGCCGGACCCGTCTCGAGCGCGGTACCCGGTGAAATGTGCAGTTCAGCGAGGACTTTCTGGAAGTCTTTCACTTTGGCAGTGTCCAGCGCGTAAGTAGTGGCGTTGAGAGGCTGACTCAGAAAGGGTTTGAGGCGCGGATGCTCGGCCAGGAACATGGCTTGTGGGTGCTGGAACAGTGTGGTCGGAACAAGAGCGGGCGGTTTCTGCTTGCCGTTCCACACATCAATCAAGGTGTTGAGCGCTCTGGGAAACGGTCCCTTGAGACGGCCCTCGAGTGCAACCTTACGTTCTGGGGTCAATTTACCCGCCCTCAAAGCGTCCATCTCGAGGGTATAGCGCCCCAGCGCCGTCTTTGTAGCAAAGCTCGAGAGTAAATCCTGCACCAACCAGTCTCCCGGACCCTCGAGCAAGAGGTCATTGCCAGAAAAGCGCAAACTGCGCTCTGGGGCCGCGTCGTAGCGATACGATACCCAGTCTTTGGGAATGGTTTTTCCCCCAGTTAAAGCGTAGGTTTCGCCCACAGCGGTCAGCACCCTATGGGTCTCTAGGCGGGCGTCCCTGTCGGCGCGGCTGGAAAACTCGAGCAGGGTCACACCCCCGGTCACGGTGATGCGGTCTCGCCGTCCGCCCCAGTCTTTGAGGGTGGACACAATCGCGCCGCTGGGTGGCAGCGACGATTGAGTTTGCAGCAGCGCGAGCAGGTTTTCCAGGGTCAGTCCACTCTCAAGGGCGCGGTAAACGCTGCCCCGCGTGAGGCTGTAAGTAGCGGTCTGCGCGTCCAGCCGCACCAAATCCATCGCCTCGAGCGCCGTGAGTGCCTCTGCGTTAAGCAGTTCGAGGAAGACCATCACCTCAAAGTTGGGCTGCACCACCAGCGGGGGTTTGACAAGGGTTTTCACAACTCCAGCGTCCCTTCTGGTTTCCCGCTCGAGCCACTGCATTCCCGCTCCCAGCCGCAGAATTTTTTGACTCACTTCGGTCTTGCCCGCCCCCGTTTTTGCGCCCAGCGTAACCACATCGGCCAGCGCCAAAAGTGCAAAATCGCCCTCGAGCAGCGCCTTATAGGCGTCCGTAGACGGCAGGCTCGAGGGTTTCTGGTTCCATCCATGAGAGGTAGAGGTGCTAAAATAGCGCAAAAAACGGCGGTTGAGTGCGTCTAGTGCAGCGTCTAGCGAGGCAGGACCCGACAGCAGGCGCAGGGCCTGAGTGAGCGCGAGCGGAGCTTGAGGGTCTCGAGTGGCGTAGGTGTGACCACTCTGTCCATAGAAACCGATGTAGGCCGCCAATACAGCCTCGTAACGGTCAGTGAGTGCCGATGCCCGGAAAGAGGACCAGACGTTCAAATCCGGGCGGTCTGCGTCGTTCATCAGGCCCAGATACAGGGTCAGGCCCAGATACAGGGTCAGGGTTCCCTCGAGCGCAGGACGTTTTTTGGCAAGCCGCTTGATATAAGCCTTGTTGAGGCTGCCGTCCTTGTTAAAAATCATCTGACCTTCCTCGAGCACGAGTTTGAAGGTCTCGGTCAGCTCGAGCAGCACATGAAACTGGGTGCGGGTGGAGGCAGGAATGTGCTGCACGTCCACCGTGTTTAGCTGAACCTTGACCCACTCGCGCTTGGGTGGGTCTGGCAGAGCTTCGAGAAGCCGCTTATCGGCCCACACCACCGAGGTCGGGTCTGAGTCGTAGTAGTAACTGCGTCCGCTCCAGAGGGTGCTGGTGCTGGCAGGCAGCAGCAGGCCGTCACGCAGCATTCCCACCAGATAGCCGCGCCCCGGCAGCTCATCGCTCAACGGACGCCCGTAAATTTGAGTAGACGTGGACAGTCGCTCCGGCGGGTCCATGTTCAGCATCAAGGCCACTGCCACCAGTTGCCAGCCATCCAGCATTCCCCCGGCTTGCTTGACCTGCCACAACAGCCTGTGCTCGAGCGGACTCAGACCCGCAATCACCTTATCCAGTTGCGCTTTGGAAGAAATCGCTCGGGTGATGGCTCCAATTCGCGCCGCCTTACTGGTGGCGGCCTTGTCACCTGAAACAAACCGCTTCAGAACATAGCCCACATGGGTCGCGTCCATCCGCTCGAGCCAGGAATCTAGTTTAGGCGGCAGTGCAGTAGGCGCACGGGGGCCGTCTGGCGCACCGTAATCCACCCCCATCGAACGCAGGGCCTCGAGCAGTTCTGAAGGAATGCCCTCGTTCATACTTTAGCCTGCACTTTGGGAGTGTGTCCGGCTTTTTTCAGGGCCTCGAGCAAGGCTGTGTGAGACCCCGGAAGGACCGCCGCGTGCCGCTCGGACAAAATCCGCACCAGAAAAGGCCGGATTCTGGGGTCGGCCTCGAGCGCCCGCAGGTCGGCGGGGTCTGCGACCTCGAGCAGGGTGAGGCCCACATGGGCGCTGGGCGGGCTGGTACGCTCCGGAGTGGCTCCCGCTTGCGGAGTGGCTTTTGGAGTGCCTTGTGGCGCGGGTGCAGCTCCGGCTTTTGCTTTGCTGGGCTTGCTGGACATGGGGTTAGGTTACAGGGTTTGAGGTGCGAGGTACAGGGTTCGAGTTGAAATAGGGCGCTCGAGGCTCGAAGCTCGAGGGATTTACCCTGTTCCTCTCGAGCCAGACTTTTACTCAGTTCAAAACTCGCCTCTCAATCTCACCCTTGTCCAGCCACACCGCCTCGTCCTGAATCAGGTATTGATAGCCCTGCTCCGCCAGAAAAAGCTGCCTGTGGTGCGCGAAATCCTCTTCTTTGGTTTCGCGGCTCACCAGGGTGTAAAAGTGCGCGGTCTGACCGCCCGCTTTGGGCCGTAGCAAGCGTCCCAGACGCTGTGCTTCCTCCTGCCTCGAGCCGAACGCCCCTGAAACCTGAATAAGCACCTGTGCGTCCGGCAAGTCCAGGGCAAAATTGCCCACTTTACTCAGTACCAGCACCTTTAACTTGCCCTCGCGGAACGCCTGAAACAGCCTTTCTCGCTCGAGCTGGGGGGTTTTTCCGGTGATGAGCGGAGTTTCTAGGTCCTGGGAAATCAAATCTAACTGCTCGAGGTACTGACCAATAATCAGGGTGGGCTGACCCCGGTGCAGCTCTACAATCTGACCTAACACCTCGCGCTTGCGGGTGTTCTCGGCGGCAATGCGGAACTTGTGCAGTTCCTCGGCTACCGCGTAGCCAATGCGGTCCTCCTCACTCAGGCGCAACCGCACTTCAATGCAGGCGGCCTGGGCAATCCAGCCCTGACCTTCCAAATCCTTCCACGGGCGGTCATAGCGCTTGGGACCAATGAGGGAAAACACATCGCCCTCACGTCCGTCTTCGCGCACCAGGGTAGCGGTGAGGCCCAGCCGCCGCCGCGCCTGCACCTCGGCGGTCATGCGGAAGATGGGCGCGGGCAACAGGTGAACCTCGTCGTAGATAATCAGGCCCCAATCCTGCGCCCGGAACAGCTCGAGGTGGGGAAAGTGGGCCGGGTCCAGCAGGCCATTCTCGAGCGCTTTAGTGCCGCGCTTACGGGCCGTGAGCATCTGGTAGGTAGCCACCGTGACCGGAGCCAGTTTTTTGCTGGTTGCGCCGTACTCTGCCACCTCATCGGGGGTCAGGCTGGTTTTGGAAAGCAGTTCACGCTGCCACTGGGCCACGCTGGTGCGGTTGGTGGTCAGAATCAGGGTACGCTGCCCCACCAGTTGCATGGCAGCCATGCCCACCACGGTTTTTCCCGCGCCAGGGGGCAACACAATCACCCCACTGCCACCTTGCTTGCCGCCGCCCTGATAAAAACTCTCGGCGGCCTCGAGCTGGTAGTCCCTCACGTTTACATTGGGATTCCACTCGAGCGCTAACTCCAGACCGTCGCTGTATCCGGCCAAATCCTCCACTGGCCAGCCCTGCTCGAGCAGGGCCTGTTTAATGGTACCCCGGTGAAGCAGCGGCAGGCCATAAATTCGTGCGTTCCAGCGGGTTCCCAGCAGCGCAGCAATCTTTTTGTTGCGGCTCAACTCGAGTAGCAGGGCCTCATCTCCCTCTTTCACCTCGAGCGCCAAATCTGGCCCGGCTTCCATCAGGCGGATGCGTCCCCATCTCGAGGCCAAATCAAACACGTCGGTACGCACGTTGTCCGGTACACCAAACTTGGCGTACTGCTCGAGTGCGTTTACCATTTCCTGCGGTTGTAATCCGCTCGAGGCCGCGTTCCACAGGCTCAGCGGCGTGATGCGGTAGGTATGAATGTGCTCAGGACTCTTCTCGAGTTCTGCAAAGGGGGCAATGGCTGCCCTGGCTGCCTCGAAATGTGGGTTGTGGACCTCGAGAAACATCGAGCGGTCTGCCTGCACAATAAGTGGATTTTCGGGGTTATACCCTTGCATGGGTCGAGTATACGCAGGGTGGGGGTGGGATGACAAACCGAGGAACTCGAGACATCTACTTCGAATACGCCATTTGACTTATTTGTGTTGACCCTCGGGCGTCCATATAGCCGATGTTTTGCTGAACCTTTGCTGCTAGGCTCGAGCTATGATTCCCCAGCCTATAGACTTCCAAACCCTGCCTGAACAAGAAGCGCGGCGTTTTCACGATTTTCTCAATGTTTACCGCGCCGAACTCTTTCCCCAGGACCCACCCATCCCTTTTGAAGAAAGGCTTAAAGGATGGCGCTATCCCGCCCAACACGAGGTCTCGAGGGCTTTTGCGCTGCTCGAGGGGACTAGGGTTATGGGCCTTGCTGACGCAGAGTGGCAGGACGACCAGCCTGAAAACCACGACATCGCCTGGAGTTTTGTCCTGGTGGCTCCAGAGGCGCGGAGACGTGGCCTGGGCAGAATTTTAGCCCAGACTTTGCTCGAGAGTGTGCTTCTCGAGGGCCGCACCAAGTTATTCTTGGCAACCTACGCAAAGATTCCCGCCGGAGAACCCTTCGCCCATAAAATGGGCGCGAGGCGCGGTCTGGAAGAGCACACCCATCAACTTCTGCTCGAGGGGCGTAATAAAGACTACGTTCGGCACGCGCTCGAGAAAGCCCCGCTCGAGCGTTTTGAGCTGGTGTGGTTGGATAGCGTTTATCCCGAATCCGAACTCGAGGCGCTGTGTGAGGTTTTTCAAATCATGAATACAGCACCCCGAGGCGACCTCGAGTTTAACGATTTCAAAGTGACCCCCGAACAACTGCGTCAGGACGCCGAGAACTCTTGTTTACACGACAAAAGGTGGTGGCTGCTGTTGGCTCGAGACCGCACAACAGGGCGTTATGCAGGTTTTACCGAAGTGAGCTGGCACCTCAACCGCCCCGCCATCGTGAATCAATACGGCACTGGAGTGGACCCCGCTTTTCGCGGACACGGTTTAGGAGGCTGGCTCAAGGCTGCCATGCTCGAGCGCCTTGTGCAAGACCGTCCTTTTGTAGACCGGATACGCACCGGAAACGCCGACAGCAACGTGCCGATGCTCAGAATCAACCATTCGCTGGGGTTCAAACCCTTTCTGGCTCGAGTGGAGTGGCAACTGGACGTGAAGGTTGCGCTCGAGGGTTTACGCGCTCGAGGCAAGGTGCTGAGCTGAGCCTTGCTTAAAGCGTTTTTCACTACCATTGCGCCACCTACACTACGTTCCGGCTGGCTCCATTCTTGTGAAACCCGTTTTCCTACAGCATTTCCCTCAGCTCCAGATGGTATTTCTGGGAATGATGAGATGAGAACTTTCGAGCAAAACGAACTGTTCAGCTCCAGATGAGAGATTTTTTTCTGCGTGGAGTTACGGGAAATGCGGTA
>JACMOA010000312.1 GCA_014378225.1 Deinococcales bacterium
GCTGCTGACGCGCTCAAGATTCTCGCACCCAGCCCCTCGCGTCAGGCGCTCGAGGATTTCGCGCTTGAAGCAGCCCAGCGCGTACTTTAAGACTCACCTGACACGGAAAACAACCGCTCGAGCGCTAAAAGTATTTCTCAGATACTTTGTCCATTTGCCATAAAACTTTTTTTAGAATTGGCGATGAGTGATGAGCGTTGCGCCTCCGGCTGTCTTGAGATAAGCGGCACCTAACGGGCCATCTCGCGGGTTTTTAGTAATTGGTTCTTGGTTTGTTTTAGGGCGCTCGAAAACAGACCTTCTCACTCTCCCGCGAGCGACAAAACAAACCCACCAGGCAGAATCACAACCCAAACCTCACTCAGGCCAATGCCCCTGCTCCACCCGCTCCACCCCATATCCCGCGCTCGAGAGATTTGAGACCACCTCGAGACCGTGTTCAGCGTTTCTCACCTCGAGCAAGAGTTCCACACCCACCTTGCCCAGCGGCGCTAACCATGCGGCCCGCTGGTGGAAAATATCCATCACATTGGCCTGGGTTTCACTGATGCGCTCGAGCAGCGGGGCCAGTGCGCCGGGGCGGTCCACGATGGTCAGGCGCAGCAAAATATAGCGTCCCTGACGGGTCATCACCTGTTCTATCACCCTCGAGAGCAGGTTTCCGTCTATGTTACCGCCACACAGGATGGTGGCCACATTTTCTCCCGGCTCAAGCGCCACTTTTCCAGCCATCAGCGCCGCCAGACCCGCCGCGCCCGCGCCTTCCACCACCAGTTTGGAGCTGAGTGAGCAGTGAACGATGGCTCGAGCAATCTCGTCGTCCGTCACCTCGAGCACGTCATCTACAAGTTCACGGATGATGGGCAGGGTCAGGTCTCCAGGCCGCTTGACCGCAATTCCGTCTGCGATGGTCTGGGCCGCGCTGACCTGAATCGGGTGGCCCTGCTCGAGCGACGGAATCACACTCGAGCAACCCACTGCTTGCACCCCAATCACCCGCACATCCGGCTTTAAGGCTTTGATGGCGGTGGTCATACTCGAAACCAGGCCACCCCCGCCGATGGGAACCACCAGGGTATTCAGCTCTGGCACGGCCTCGAGCAATTCCAGACCTGCCGTTCCCTGACCAGCCATTACCGCGAAATCGTTGAAGGCGTGAACCATCACGTACCCGCGCTCGAGCGCCAGAGTTTGCGCGTGGGCGGCGGCATCGTCAAAGGATTGACCGTACAAAATCACCTCTGCGCCGTAGGCCCGCGTGGCCATTACTTTGGTAAGCGGTGCAAAGATGGGCATCACGATGACCGCCCGGATTCCGCGCAATTGAGCCGCCAGAGCCACGCCCTGCGCGTGGTTGCCGGCGCTGGCGGCAATCACCCCTCGAGCGGCTTCCCGAGCCGTCAAACCCTTGATTTTGACGTAAGCGCCGCGCAGCTTGAACGACCCACTTTTTTGCAAGCATTCGGCCTTGAGGTAGAGGTTGACGCCCCACTCTTTGGACAGCACATCGTCGCGCAGGGTGGGTGTGACTTGCGAAATACCCTGTAAAGTGGCTCGAGCAGCGTAAATTTGGTTGAGGTCCAGAGACATGGATTTAGTTTATTCGGTCTGGACGGGTTTAAGGCACTGCAATCCGGGCCAAATAGAAAAGCCCGCTCGAGGGCGGGCTTTAAGGTAAAAAAGTCTTATTTCTTGGGCTTGCGGTAGCTGCCCGCATCGAAGCGCTTGTTGAACTTGTCCACGCGGCCTTCGGCGTCAATAAAGCGCTGTTGTCCGGTCCAGAAGGGGTGTACGCCACTCCAGACTTCAACGGTGATTTCGGGGCGAGTGCTCATGGTCTCCATGATGACTTGACCCTGATAGAGAATTTTGGTGGGTACAGCTTTGGGGTGAATATCCTTTTTCACAGCGAATCTCTCCTGTAGGGGTATTTCGGGATTATCTGGTAACTTAAGCCTGTCTCTCGAGACTTGCAAAAATGTGCGGTCTCGAGACGGCAACTTGGGGAGTATAGCATAAACGGGAGGGTTTTGAACAGCCTCGATTTTATAATTTTGGGAAAAGCTCGAGTGGGGACGGGGCCAAAAGGGAAAGGTAAGGGCAGTCTCAAAAGGGACTGCCCTTACCAAAAAACATGAGAGACGACCCTCGAGCAGTCCTTGTCCAACTCTCGAGAAAATCCCTTTTCCCTCGAGCGCTAAACTAACCCTTATGACTTCATTTGAAACTCGAGTGATTCCGTGTGTAGACATCCAAAGTGGCCGTGCTGTCCGGCTTTTTGAAGGAGACCCCGACCGGGAAACTGTTTACTTTGAGCATCCGCTCGAGGCTGCGCTGCACTGGCAAAACCTGGGAGCAAACCTTCTGCATCTGGTAGATTTGGATGCTGCCACCGGGCGGGGCGAGAATCAAGACCTCATCGCCCAAATCTGCGCTCAAGTGGAAGTTTCCGTGGAGGTGGGCGGTGGGATTCGGGATTTTGCCCGTGCCAGAACTTTGCTCGAGGGGGGCGTAGCCAGAGCCGTGATTGGCACGGCGGCGGTAAAGACACCAGAGCTGGTGAGCCAACTGCTCGAGCACTACGGCCCGGAGCGCATCGTGGTGAGCCTGGACGCCAGGGACGGTTTTGTTGCGGTATCCGGCTGGGCGCAAGGCTCGAGCGTGACTATAGAGCAGATGGCGCTGGACATGAAGGCTCGAGGGCTAAAAACCCTGATTTTTACCGATGTGACCCGTGACGGAACCCTGCGCGGCCTGGACGCGGAACTCATGGCTCGAGTGCGCGGTTTATGGAAGGGTGAACTCATTGTGGGCGGCGGCGTGGCTAACGCTCAGGACGTGCGTCTGCTCGAGAGTTTGAAGATTGAGGGGGCTATCGTAGGGCGGGCTATTTACGAGCGGACTCTTCCCTACCCCGTGCCTTCGGCCTGATAGGAAAGTACCGCTGTACTTGTAATCTCAGAAAAAACACATCTAAACTCTACCTATGAAACAAGCTCGAGTAGGTTTGGCGTTATTGGGAATGACAGTTTTGGTGTTAAACTCAAGCGCAAAAGCGTCCGCAATAGGGTTCGGGCCAAGTCTGGCTCTGGACGCAATACCACTGTCCCTTCAATTTGAGTACGACCTGAGCAAACAGTGGAGCCTCACCACCGGACTGAGCCTGCTGGCTTTTGTGAACGGTGGAGCAACCTATTTCTGGCAGGATTCAGAGGGTGGACCCTACACCAGCGCTCGAGCAGGAGTGAATCTGGCCTTTCCTGCATTTTCGGTTTACGTTCATCAAGGCTATCGTTTCACTCTGGGTGAACGTAGCGCTTTTGACCTAGAAGCCGGGTTGGGCTGGGTCAGACTGAACACCCCAGAATCTTCTTATCCCAACGGCGGTTCTTACGAGGTCACTCGAGATTTAGCCCTTCCTTCGCTGGCACTGCGCTTCAACATCCGATTTTAAAGCTTGCTCTCAGATTGACCCTCCCCGCTCGAGCGTGTACACTCGAGGCCGTGAAGATTCAGTCGAGCACCCCCCAAATTATTATTTTCTAGGGCAACGTACACACTGTACGTTGCCTCGACCTACCTGAAAAGGTAGGTTTTTTGTTGATGTGACCGCACTGTAATACTCGAACACTCGAGCCACTCAGCCGTAGGGAGAACCCATGAAGACTGTAACCGTCGAAACTCAAACCCTCAAAAATCCTCCGGCTCACCTCGAGTATCTCAAAAAGATTCTGACCAGCCGGGTCTATGATGTGGCGATTCAAACCCCACTCCAACGCGCCCCACGCTTGAGTGAGCGGCTCGAGAACCAGGTCTACTTCAAGCGCGAAGATTTGCAGCCCATCTTTTCCTTTAAATTGCGCGGTGCGTACAACAAAATGGCCCATCTCTCCTCGAGCGAACTCGAGCGTGGGGTGATTACCGCCAGTGCCGGAAATCACGCGCAGGGCGTAGCTTTTTCGGCCCAGAAGTTGGGTGTTCGGGCAGTTATCGTGATGCCCGCCACCACGCCCGCTATCAAGGTCAACGCCTGCCGCGCCAGGGGAGCCGAGGTGGTGCTGTTTGGAGATAGCTATTCCGACGCCGAGGCGCACGCTTACACCCTGCAAAAGGAGCTAGGGCTGGCCTTCGTGCACCCCTACGACGACCCTTTAGTGATTGCCGGACAGGGAACTATCGGCCTCGAGCTGACCACACAGCTTCCGATGTCGGATTACAAGGTGTTCGTTCCGGTGGGCGGCGGCGGCCTGATTGCCGGAATTGCGGTGTATCTCAAAAGCCTCAATCCAAACATTCGCATTGTGGGCGTAGAACCCGAGGACGCCGACGCGATGTACCAGAGCGTGCAGGCCGGAAAGCGGGTCCGGCTCGAGCAGGTGGGTATTTTTGTGGACGGGGTAGCGGTCAAGCAGGTGGGAGAACACACCTTCAAGGTGGTCTGTGAATACGTGGACGAAATTATTCGGGTGAGTACCGACGACGTGTGCAGCGCCATCAAGGACGTATTCGACGACACCCGCAGCGTGCAGGAACCCGCTGGAGCGCTGGCGGTGGCGGGTCTGAAAAAATACGCTCGAGCGCACGAACTCAAAGGGGAAACCCTGATTGCCCTGACCTGCGGGGCTAACGTCAACTTTGACCGTCTGCGCCACATTGCAGAGCGGGCAGGCTACGGTGAACAATCCGAGGCGCTGCTGGCCGTGACCATCCCCGAACAGGCCGGAGCCTTTAAACGCCTGATGGGTGTGGTGGGTAAGCGCGCCATCACAGAATTTAACTACCGCTACGCCCCTCGAGCACAGGCCCAGGTGATGGTGGGTGTGCAGGTCTCGAGCGCGGCTCAGCGCACAGAAGTGGTGGCAGAACTCGAGAAGGAAGGGGACGGGGTAACAGACCTGACCCAGAACGAAATGGCGATTGTCCACGCACGGCACATGGTGGGTGGACGCGCCCCAGAAGTAGAGAACGAGCGGCTGTACAGTTTCGAGTTCCCCGAGCGCCCCGGCGCACTCTCAAACTTTCTCGAGGCCCTCGAGCCACGCTGGAATATTTCGCTGTTTCACTACCGCAACCACGGCAGCGCCCACGGCAGGGTTTCAGCAG
This sequence comes from Deinococcales bacterium, assembly GCA_014378225.1. GTDB lineage: Bacteria > Deinococcota > Deinococci > Deinococcales > Deinococcaceae > JACMOA01. The sequence continues at coordinate 5,104 of JACMOA010000312.1, forward strand.
GAATTCAGGTAGCCGATGCCGATTTGGAAAGGTTTAAGGATTCGCTCGAGCGCCTGGGTTATCCCCACATAGATGAGGGCGAAAATCCGGTGTACAGGCTCTTTTTGACCTGAGCCATCTGGCGGATGTTTCCAGCGTCCTCGAGCGCTAAACTACCCCAATATGGGCGGTAAACTTTACAACCTTCCCAGAATGCCCAGAGCGGACTACCTCGAGCGGGAGGGCGAATTGCGGCGTTTTCTGGACCTGTGGCTCGGGGGCCGTTACCGCATTCCGCGCTTTTACGGCGATAAACCGGATTTTGGCGATATGGACGTGCTGGTAGAGTCCAGACCCGATTGGGGCAAACTCCGGCTCGAGTTGATGCGTGAGCTGAACATCACGGAGTTCAAAACGGCAGGTCACGTTTTTTCGGTGGTGTACCGGGGCCTGCAAACCGACTTTTTTTCGGTGCCACAGCGCTACCTCGAGAGCACTTACATTTTCATGTCCTTCAACGACTTGGGCAACCTGCTGGGGCGCATGGTGCGGCGCTTTGACCTCAAATACGGTGAACACGGCCTGAGTTACGTGTACCGCCGCGAAGGGGGCCACTACAAAGCCGACCTCGAGCTGACAGAGGATTTCCGGCGCATCTGTGCGTTTCTGGGCCTCGATTACGGAGAGTGGGAAATGGGGTTTGATTCGCTCGAGGCGCTGTTTGAGTGGACTATTTCAAGCCCATATTTCTCGGTAGCTCCCTATTTGGATGACCTCTCTGGGTCGCTCGAGCGGCGCATGAAGGACCGCCCCACCATCCAGAAATTTATATCCTGGCTCGAGCAAAAAGGCGTCTCGCAACGCCCGCATTTCGAGGAGCGCAAGGGTTATTTACCCCTGGTCATCGCCACCTTTCCAGAAGCAAGACTCGAGCAACAGATTGCGCTCGAGCGGAAAAAGGAAGCACAGGCATGGGACTTTGCAAACAAGTTCAGCGGCAATCTGGTGATGCGGCTGTTACCCGAGTTAAAGGGAAAAGCACTAGGAGAGTTCATTGTGGCCCTCAAAGCCAGCGTGCCACACTTTCAGAACTTTGTGCTCGAGACGGAGCAGGACGCGCTCGAGTGGTATATCCTCGAGTTTTCTCGTGCGAACGCAGGTTAACTTTTTATAAAAAGTATGCGCGTCCGGCGGGTCTTTGGTTTTTGGTCAATTTGATGTTGAACGCGGAAAAGCAAACCAACCAAAAACTAACCGCCAAAAATCTGCTGGAGGCACAACATAAGCCTCTCGAGTTTCAGCCCTCGTAACCCAACTTGTCCAGCAAACCCTGGAGTTCCTCGCTCGAGCCGTAACTCAGCTCGAGTTTCCCTTTTTTGTCGCTGCCTGCAATCCTCACTTTGGTTCCCAGAGTCCGGCTCAGGTCCAGCTCGAGCGGGGCAAACGGGCGCTCGAGGGAAGAAGTAGGTCGAGTGGGAAGCATTTTTTCACGGCTGAGTCCTTCGGCTTGACGCACGTTGAAGCCGCCGTTCAAAATCTGGGTCAGCGCCCACAGGCGGTCTTCTTCGGGTTGGGCCAGAATCGCTCTAGCGTGCCCAGCGGTGATATCCCCGTTCTCGAGCGCACTCAGCGCGTCCATCGGCAGCGCCAGCAGGCGCA
>JACMOA010000313.1 GCA_014378225.1 Deinococcales bacterium
GTCTTGACCCCATCTTCAGAAGCGATGCGTATGTACTGGGTGAGCAGCCATCGTGGTGTGATAGTGGCCGGAGGTGAACAGGTGCGTGGTCATGCGGTCAGAATACTGCGTCCTTCTCACTTTTCAGTCCACACCTCGAGCATTCAAAAAGCCCCCTCGAGCCACAATCTCTCTAAACCTGCCTGGGTCAGTGGCAAACTCAGGCTCAAAGCCGTTTTACCCAGGCGCTCGAGCTGGTCCCGGCTGAGGCCAGAAAGCTGTGGAACTACACGGTCAGCCAGGGCGCGGTCCAGTGGCAGACCGCGCTGAGATAGGCGCAGCGCATCCAGCACAAAACTGGTTCCCAGCGGGTAAAAAGAACGCACCCGCTCGAGCGGAGCGTCCAAAACTTTGCCGTCGTAGGAGCGCGGGGTGGGCATCCGCACCGCGCTGTTGTCCTCGTCACTTCTTCTGCCGCGCCCAGACCAATCGGCGGCCTCACCTACAAAGGCGTACAGTTTCTCGAGCGACTCCCTCGGGAAGCTCTGTTTGTCCATCCACGGGCGCTCGAGAACTGGGATTCCAATGTCCACCCGCAGGAAGCGGCGCATCAGGGCAGACCCCACCGGAAAGAGAGAGCGGCTGTCTTGGTCGTTCATGGTGGCGATGATGCGGAAGCCCTCGGGAATGTAGAGGTCTCGCTCACCGTTTTCTTCAAAGGTGGACAGCGGTAGGCTCGAGCGGTAAGTGTTCTCGAGCAGGGTGAACAGCCGCCCAAACGCCTCGTCCTGATTGGCGCGGTTGAACTCGTCCAGAATCAGGTAGTGCGGCTTTCCGCTTTCACGCTCACTTTTCTCAAAAGCCAGCACCGCTTTGGCGACCACGCCGTGGGTCCAGCCGTAGCGCAACCCTTCTCCGGGTTGAGCACGCAGGCCGCCCACCACGTCCAGCGAGGACCAGCGGGCGTCGGCGGTGGCAAAGCTGTAGTTGGTGCCACCGTCGGCGAAGCACTGTGAATACTTGGCGCAGCGGTCTGGACGGCACAACTCAGTATCGGTTACACAGCGATACTCCCTTGCGGCCTCCTCGGGGGTCCGCACGAAGATACGCTTGCGTCCACCCATGCGGTCTGCAAGCAAGGTGGCCAGAAAGGTTTTACCGCAGCCCGGAGGCCCCACCAGCAAGAGGTTATGGCCCTCCTCGAGATAGGTTTGCATCGCTCCTACCAAGTCTGGGTCAATAGCTAACAGCTCACCAAAGGATTGCTCTGCCGCTGCACTCGCCTTGAGCGGCTCGAAGGCCACCGGAGGCAGGCCAACCGCCTCACCCTGCACGTCCTGAATTTTCTTGCGCTCCTCGAGTTCTTTCTTGCGGCGCTCGAGGGCGGTTATACGCTCGCGTTCCTTGAGTTCTTTCTTTTTGCGCTCCTCAAGCAACTTTATGCGCTCTCGCTCGGCTTTTTGTAGGCTTTCGAGCAACTTTTTAGCCCCCGGCAAGGGTTTGAACACCTCGCTTTCTACCGTAGGGGTCAGAGCGCGGCGCTCAAACCCCTCGAGCAGGGAAAGCGCCAAATCACTCGTTTCCGGTTGCATCAGGCCCTCGAGCCGATTGTTCCCCGAGAGCAGCGGGTCTGTTTCAAAAAAGACCAGCGATTTACAGCGATACCGAAAGCCGGTTTGCTCGAAACGCAAGCTGTGCCGAAACAGGTGCAGCGAGCGCACTTCCTGGCTGTGCTTCTCGATGCGGTATAGCAAATCTGCCTGACCTGCGTACAGTTCGGAGTCTGCCATAGCGTAGTAATAACCCAGAAAACGGTTGTTTTTGGGCAGTTTGTTGTCCAGCCGTCCACGCACCTCGCTCAAAACCGCCTGTGGCACGGTAGGATTGGTGGTAATCAGGCCACCGTACTGGTCTACCATGCCTGCCGTTTCCACCACCGCCAGTTGTGGCCCCCGGCTCGAGATGCTGACCAAATCCACCAGACACATCTGGCAGCGGGCAAAACGCATCATTTCCTCGCGCAGGGAATCAAAACTTTTGTCTGCCCCAATCGGCGGCGGAATCAGGCGCTCGAGTTCAGAATCTCCCCCCTCCGGCGTAGGAAGGGACAGCGGCGGAGAAAAGTAAACCTCGCCCACCTCGTTCCAATTCCACTCGAGGGCGTGCTCGTAAAATTGGTCTCTGTTCTTGGCATTCATGCGCTCTAAAGCTTGAATATCCAGTCTGTACTGTGCAAAAAGGGCTAGGTGTTCGCTCATGGTAAAACTCCTTTATGGTGCAGGTGTTGCGGTTCGGTTTGAAACTGTACATGGATTATCAGCCTCCGGTTTGGAGAGAATGAGAGGGTGAGGAAGTAAAAGGGTTGGAGGGTAGGTAAAATTTTAAAGCCAATCTTTTTCTTACCCCCTTATGCTCACTCCAGCGAAACAAACATTGACCGTACTTCAAAAACTCCCTCACCTCGACACCTTCTCACCTCAACACCTTCTCACCTCGACACCCCCGTCAGCACCCCCGGCAGTGGCCCCATCTGTACCCGCTCGAGGGCGTCTCGGAGCCTTGCTTTGAGGATGGTGGGCTTGTCTTGGGGGCAAAACTGCATCGCCCCAATGCTGCCCCGATACAGGCCCCGATTGTCCAGTCTCAGTGGTTCGGTGTCGTCATTTCCGGGCCACAGCACCAGACCCAGCCTTGCGTGATAGTCGCCCATATAGGCCCGCATCTGGTTGTTGATGTCGCGCTGAGATTTGGGTTCCAGCCTTCCCAGATTGCGGTATTTGACGTCTACAACAAAGCGAATGCGTTCTTCTTTATCGCTCGAGCGCACAAAAATATCCGGTCTGGCCCCAAAGAGGTCTCCTACCGCGCCCACGCCCTGAAACTGAATCGGAATGTTGTAATCCAGCAAGAAATCAGGACCCTGAAAAGTGCAGGCCAGTTGGCCCTCACGGTCCTCGAGCGCACTGCGGCGGGTGCAGCCCAACAGTGCGGCCAGCTCACAGGCCACCCATACCTCGAACAGCGCCGCCATGCCCAAACTGCCCTGCGGCAGTCCACCGTAGCTCAGGGACGCACTCGAGGCTTCGCTCCATAGCTCTAGCAGGGCGCGGTGAGCGCTCGAGGCGGGCCTGAATCCCGCTTCCTTCTCCTGCCACGCACCTACACCCGGCAGAGCGCGCCCAAAATGGCCCCTGCGCTCCTCGAGCCGCCGAACAAAGTGCGGGTCCAGTCCCTCTTCGGCTCGAGCGCGGCTTACCAGAAAATCCCAGAAGTGCAGCAGCAGGCGGTATGTGGGTGTGTTCCAGACCCGCTGCCGCCCGTCCAGAACGTGCTCGAGGCCCACTGCGCCGCCCGAACCCCAGTGGTCCAGGGTGGCTTCCCAGTCCACCGCACCGGAAAGCTGACCGCCGCGCTCGAGCCGGAAACGCCGCTGGCTGAGGTGTTCCGGAGCGCCCAGCAGCCGCTCACTGAGGGCGTTGAGACGCGGAGCCAGGGTGATAAGCCCTTCAAAGCCACTGGCCCCACTTCCCTCGAGTGCCTGGGTTCCTTCGCTTAAAGTGCCTTGCACCTCGAGCGGGAAACCCAGTTTTTCGGTCAGGCTAGGAACCCGTCCCACAATGTGTCGCAGCCAGCGCCACGCGCTCTGGGGGTCACTTGAGAGTTTGGCTGGATACACGTAGAGCGTAAACGGTACCCGTCCAGAGGTACTTTCGAGTTCAAAGTCATTTCGGCCCACAAAGTCAGTGGGGCGCAACTCCCAGCGGTAGGCATTCTTGGCCCAGGCCCACGGTTCACGGTGATAATTTTCGCTGCTCTCGAGCGGTTTTCCGTTCCACCACACCGCCCGGATGGGTTCAGACAAGAAGAGCTGGAGTGGGGTTTCTTCCGGAGTCTGAAATCCCCCCTCGAGCGCCATGAGCGGCTTGTCAAAGCGGTCCCGCAGCTCAAAATGCACCAAACCACCTCATTTGTGCGCTGCTCGAGTCCCTAAAGCTCGAGAGGGCCGCAAAAACTAGGTTTGGGAAAGCTCTGCTCGAGCGTAAAATTTGAAAGTTCTGTGCCACTGCTTCTAGTCCTGTTGCTTTGTAAATCATTCAAAGTATAGGCCGTGCAAGTGGGGAGACAAGCGCAAGAATTACCAAAGGAGGCGCTCGAAGGCCAGAACTCGAGGGCTAGAAACGAAAAAAGGACGAGTATAACCTCGCCCAAAATCTTTTCTTTAATGACTTTTAAAGAGCTTTAACTCGTTCTACACGCACCATATTAGTGCTGCCGCTCTGTCCAAACGGAAGCCCCGCGATAATCACGTAGCGGTCTCCCTCGCCCACAAACGCAAGCTGACGAATCTCTCCATCGGCAATTTCAGCCATGCGCTCGGTGGAATCAATCTCTGGGGCCAACATGGGAATAACACCCCAACACAGCGCAAGCTGATTTTTGACGACTTCAAAAGGAGTAATTCCAACAATCGGGGTGGGTGGCCGCTTACTCGAGA
>JACMOA010000314.1 GCA_014378225.1 Deinococcales bacterium
ACCTGAATTTTGGTGATGTGAGTTTTCATGGTTTTTAGTTTGTTTTCGCTCGAGCAGAGACGAGGTGTTGCGCCTCCGGCTGTCTTGGCGAAAGCAGCACCTAACGGGCCTCGCCGCGTCTTGAGATAAGCGGCATCTAACGGGCCATCTCGCGGGTCATTAGTAATTGGTTTTTGGATGGTCTACCCTGGAGCGCCTGAACTCAAGCCAACCAAGAACCAAAAATCAACTACCTGCCGGGGGCGCAACGCTTGTTAATCTGAACTCACCACTCGAAACTCACCACTCCATAACCTTTCTCCTTTCTGAACAACCCTTCACCTCGAGTTTGCCCCGCATCAGAACGGGGTCAGCCGACCTTTTTACACTCTGGTCATGAATAATTCTCGAGTGACTTTTGTAACTGTACTGGGCGTGGCCCTGCTGGGTTTGAGTGGTTCCGTTCCCGTCCAGGCCCAAACCGCTGCCAACTGCTCGAGCGGGGTATCCATTGTGCCGCCCGTTCCACAGGGGTTCGCACAAGTGGCGAGTGCCAGCAATCGTTTTGGATACAAGCTGCTGCGTGAAGCCCTGCGAGTTAACCCTCGAGAAAACGTTTTCCTGTCGCCCATCAGCGCGTCTCAGGCGCTCGAGATGCTGTATCAGGGCGCAAATGGTGAGACTCAGAAGGCGATGTCCAAAGCCTTACTACTCGAGAATATCTCGCTCGAGACCCTGAACAGCGCTAATCAGTACGCGCTCACTCAACTCGAGAGCGATGCTTGTGTGCAATTTACCTCGGCCAACTCGATGTGGGTGAAGCCGGGATTTTCCACCCTGGACAGCTTTAACAACACTGCTCGAACCTTTTACCGGGCCGAAGTGAAAAATGTGGATTTGGGGACGCTCGAGGGGATTGGACAGGTTAACGCCTGGGTGAACGCCAAAACCAAAGGTAAAATTGTCAAATTTCTGGACGCGCCCACGCCGGAAACCGATTTGCTGTTGCTCAACGCCACTTACTTCAAGGGGCTGTGGAGTCAACCCTTCAAAAAAGAGGATACCCAGAGCAAACCTTTTTTCCTGCAAGACGGCTCGAGCAAGAATATACAAATGATGTCTCAGAAGCTCGAGAAGGTAGACTACGTAGACGCGCCCACCTTTGAAGGGGTGCGTCTGAGTTACAAATCCAGTGGAGGCCGCGCCTTTGTGACCGAACTCTACCTGCCCAAGAAGATGTCTTCGCTCTCGAGCCTGACCATTCGCGCCTCGGGTGATGGGCTGAACAACCTCAAATGGGAAAAAGGAACCGGAACCCTCGAGCTGCCGCGCTTCAAGATGGAGGGTAAAACCGACCTTGAGCCACTGCTGAGCAAGCTGGGCATGGGCGTGGCCTTCACGGACGCGGCCAACTTCAGCAATCTGAGCCTGCAACCCACCAAAGTCTCGGGCGTGCTGCAAAAAGCCGTGCTCGAGGTGAACGAAGAAGGTTCAGAAGCTGCTGCGGTCACGGGTGTGCTGATACAAACCACATCCCTGGCCCTGCCACCTAGAGCGTTTAACTTGGTACTAAATCGTCCATTTTTTATGACCATCCGTGAGAAAACCACAAATATCCCACTCTTTCTGGGTGCAATTTACAACCCCGACAGCAGGTAAAAATAGTTTGCTCGAGTTTTCCAAGTCCCTTTCTGCATCTGTTGTAGAAAGGGACTTTTTTGGTTTTAACCGACCCTCGAGCGTAAAAAAGTACCACGGTACTTGGTTGGCTTCCATCCTCGAGCGCATACTTGGTAAGCGTACATTTTAGACGTACAAAAGGAGACTTTATGCACAAATTGCGTTATACTGGCACAATTCTCACTTTGGCCCTGCTGCTTTCCGCTTGTTCAAATACATCAAGTAAACGAGACCCCACCCCGCTTGAGCCACAGACCAAGTGCGAGCTAAGCACGGTTCAGGCCCTTCCTACACCCACAGGTTATGGGGCTTTGCTCGAGGCTAATACCCAATTTGGACTGCGCTTTTTTGCTGAGGTGCTGAAGGATAAACCCAATCAAAACCTGTTCATCTCACCCTACAGCGCGGCTCAGGCCATGCAGATGATGTATCAGGGTGCAGGCGGCGACACCAAAGCCAAGATGATGGCGGCCCTCGAGCTGGGTGAACTCTCAAACGAGAATTTGAACAGCTCCAACGCTTACCTGATGAATTGGCTGAGTGGCTCGAGCAATTGCGTCACTCTCAATATTGCCAATTCGGTGTGGCTAGACGATGCGTTCCCGGCCCGGCCCAAATTTGTGCAGGACAACAAAGTGGGCTTTCAGGCCGAGATTCGTAACCTGGATTTGCAGGGAATGGACGCTGCCAAAACCATCAACGATTGGGCCAAGCAGAAAACCTCGGGCAAGATTCCTCAATTGCTGGACCCAGACAAAAAGCTCGAGGAGGTCTTTTTCCTTATCAACGCGACTTATTTCAAGGGCAAGTGGTCCAGTCCGTTCAAACCAGAAAAAACTGTGGATGCCCCTTTTACCCTCGAGGGTGGAAGCACCAAAACGGTCAAGCTGATGAATGTGGCGCTCGAGAATGTGGGCTACCTCGAGACCTCGGAGTTTCAGGCGGTGCGATTGCCTTATCAAAGTGATGGTCAGCGCACTTTTATAATGGAACTTTATCTGCCTAAAGCTGGGAAAGCCCTCTCGAGCGTGCTGGAAGTCCAGACTTTTGAGAATGTCCAGTCCTGGAAATGGGAGCGTGGAACCGGCCCGCTGGCCCTACCGCGCTTTAAGCTCGAGACCACGTTGCCGCTGAAAACTGCGCTCGAGGGTCTGGGTCTGGGGGTGCTGTTTACAGACCTTGCAAATTTGAGCGGCATCAGTGAGGTTCCTACCCTAATTAGCACGGCTTTACAAAAAACCTTTCTCGAGGTGAACGAGGCGGGCAGTGAAGCCGCCGCTGTCACCATCATCGGCGGTGTTCCCACCGCTGCACCCCCTCCCGCCAAACTTTTCAATCTGCGCTTTGACCGCCCTTTCTTGCTCAAAATTCGGGAATACCGCTCGAGCACAGACCTGTTTGTGGGCGCGGTTTACGACCCTGAAAGCAAGTAAAACACGCTCATCCTCGAGCTTTCGGCGAAAAGGGTGCCTTCGCAAGCCCTCGAAACCCTAAAAAAGAAGGAACAGCAGAAAACTTTGCTGTTCCTTCTCGAACGAGACACGGCTTACTTGGCGAGAAAATTCAACAGTGCGGCGTTGACCTCTTCGGCATGGGTCCAACCGATGGCGTGGGGGCCGTTTTTAATCACGACGTACTCGCTGCCAGGAATCAATGCAGGCAGGCGTGCGCCAGTAGCTTGAATGGGCAGGATGCGGTCTGCGTCGCCGTGCATAATCAGGGTTGGCACCTTGATTTGGGCTACATCTGCCCGGAAATCGGTGAGCCAGGTGGAAACACAGGCTAGCGTGGCGGTAGCCGAGGCCCCAGCGGCCACGTTCCAGCTCATCCGAACGGCATCGTCGCTAATCCGGGTACCTTTCAACACGTCCACGTTGTAAAAGTTTTCAAAAAAAGCGCTGAGAAACGCTGGACGGTCTTTGCGGATGTTGTCCATAATGCCATCGAACACGCTCTGCGGCACGCCCTCGGGATTGTCGTCGGTTTGCAGCAGATACGGCGTAATAGCGGACATCAACACCGCCTTGCTCACCCGGCTCGAGCCGTACTTGCTCAAGTAGCGGGTCACTTCACCGTTCCCCATCGAGAAGCCCACCAACACTACACTCTGCAAATCCAGATGCTCGAGCAGGTGTTTGAGGTCGTCGGTAAAGGTGTCGTAGTCGTACCCGCTCGAGGGTTTACTCGAGGCCCCAAACCCACGGCGGTCGTAGGTGATGGCCCGGTAGCCCGCACCGAGCAGGGCGGCTTCCTGGCGCTCCCAGGAGTGTCCGCTGAGTGGGAAACCGTGAATGAGCACCACAGGCTGCCCACTGCCGTGGTCCTCGAAATACAGTTCAATAGGCTGAGAATTTTCCTGACCAACCGTGACGTAAGACATGGGTTCGCTCCTTCATGAAGATGTTTGGTGCGCTCGAAAAAGGATGGAAAATAGCACCAATTAGATTCCTGAAACTATTTTGTTGAATCTTTTGAAAAGGCTTGGCAAATATTTTTTGGTCATTTCTCCTTTAGTCATCAGTGTAGAAGTGTAAATAAATAGATGTGTAACAAACTACTCAAAGGGCTTAAACGTAGCCCCACTCGAGGGGTCTAACCCTGACCCACGCGGGTTTTACGCGCTCGAGCACCTGATACTAAGTTGTCCTCGAAGGTCATCAATTCGAGACAGAAATTTTTGTTTGGAACGGTATAAAGCATTTTGTGGAAGTATAGAGCTAGGGGCGAAATACTTCCCGACTAAAAGGAGTAGCAACAGGAGGGCGTTCTTCACGAGAATCGAGCCAGCCGAAACGGAGCGGGCAGGCCCGAAGGTGCCGTCTTGCCCAAGACAGTGGAGGTGGCGCAGTGGTAGTGAAAAACGCTTTAAAGCATGAACTCGAGTACCTTTTCCTAAAACCCACACTTTATTTTAAAGTCTTGGGACGAGCCTTGTAATTGGTCTGAGCGT
>JACMOA010000315.1 GCA_014378225.1 Deinococcales bacterium
CTGGCCGACCTCTACCTGAATGCACCCGCTGGCTCGAGCGTCCGGGAAAGCCTGTCACTGGTGTTCGAGGGTTTTAACGCCTAAGCGGGCGGTATTGGCGAAAGTCTGGGAGACCTGCTTTTTCCCGGCATCTGGACCCTGTTCCTTGCGCTGCCGCTCCTAAAGCGCGTTCCCTGGCTGGGTTGGAGTGGTCTGGGGGTGGTGCTAGCGCTGATTCTGGGCGGCGTGACCAACCTGCTCTCGCTGCCGCTGGGTGAGTTCTTGCTGGCAAGTGGCACCACCGCCTGGGCCTTCTGGTGCGTGGCTTATGGCGTGGGAATGCTGCGCCGCTCGAGCCGTAAAGAAACCCCTGCACTTCAATCCTGAACCTCTCAACCTCAATTTTGAACCTCACAACAAGGAGTACACCATGAACACCAACCAAAACAACCGCTCGAGCACCTTAAAGGTCATCTTCGGAGGGCGCGGCGGTTCCGGCGAAGCGCTGGCCCTCGAGTTGCTGAGGCAGGGAAAATCCGTGCGGGTGGTCAACCGTTCTGGCACGGCTAATCTACCCGCAGGCATTGAAGTGGTGCGGGGGAATCTACTCGAGCCGCAAAGTCTGCTAGAGGCGGTGCGCGGCGCGTCCACCCTTTACCACTCTGCCAACGTGCCCTATATGCAGTGGGAAGAGGTTTTACCCAAAATGCTCGAGGGATTCCTTGCGGCGGGGCGCTCGAGTGGGGCGCGGCTGGTATATGTGGACAACCTGTACATGTACGGTAAAAATACCGTCAATATGTCCGAGAAAATGCCCGAAGAACCCATTTCCAGAAAGGGAATTTTGCGGGCCAAACTGGGCAGGCGCTTACTCGAGGCGCACCGGGCGGGTGAAGTGCAGGCCACAGTTGCTCGAGCGTCGGACTTTTATGGTCCTGGAGTGGAGAATTCTATGCTGGGAACCGCCAATTTTCGAGGGTTGCTTTCCGGCAAAGCCCTGAGCTGGGCGGGCCTCCTGGACGCTCCACACGCGCTCACTTTTATTTCAGACCTTGCTCGAGCGCTGGTTCTGCTGGGCGAACACGATGAAGCCCCCGGTAAAATCTGGACCATTCCCACCGCCTTGGCCCTGACCGGACAGCAATATCTCGAGCTGTCCGCAGACATTGCAGGCGTAAAACCCAAAGCCTTCGTCATCACCCGCCCACTGCTGTGGATGTCCGGCCTATTCAACCCGATGCACCGTGAGTTTGCCGAGATGCTTTATCAATTTCAGCAACTTTTTACCGTGGACGGTTCACACTTTGCCCAGACTTTTGGCTTCCAACCTACCCCACACCGCGAAGCCCTGAAAATCACCCTCGAGAGCCTGAAACAATCCGCTTCAAATGTGGCTCGAGCGCAGACGGTCTAACCCCACAATCTTTGCAAATCAGGGGCGTACACTCGAGCCATGAGCTACGCCCTGATTGCCGTCAAAGCGCCAAAAACCGATACCGAAGCTGCTCTTTCCAAACTGGGCCGCACTGCAAAAACGCTCGAGGATTCTGGATACAGCATCGTCCAAGATGAGGTTTTAGGGAGTCAGTACGGCCTCGAGCAACTTTATTCAGGCAAAGAGTCCGACCTGGAAAAGTTGGGACGTGAATTCTCGAGCGAACTCCACAGCGCCACATTTGCCGTTCTCAACTTCGACAACGACATTCTGGCTTTTTTTGCCTACTCGAGCGGAGAAAGAGTCAGTCAATACAACTCGAATCCCAACTATCTGGCCTGCTCCACCACGCCCCCGGTGGCTGAACATGTAGAAGAACTGGCGGCGCTGTTTGGTAAGCCAGAGTCTGCCAGGGGGATTGCACAACTGCTGGGCCGTAAAAGGGGTCTGGGCTTTAGCAATGAGCGCCAGCGGCACGAGCAACTTTCGGACTTGCTGGGACTTCCCCGCTCGAGCGTGGCTGGATTGACCTCGAGCGAGGTTTGATTTCAGGTTATTTAAACTCGAGGGCGTACCTTACAAACTCGAGCGTTTCCCTGGCGTCCTCTGGGTTGGACTTTTGCTGCGATTTGAGCGACGGGTCGGGCCGCTCGAGCCAGGCGCGTTCAATCAGCCTTGTCCAGCGAGAATCAAGCTGCTCCCGTCCCCAGCGCACCGCGCCGGGTTTAGAAATTATTGTTCCACTTTGGACCGTGTACAGCATCCGGCAATACTGCACCACCGCGTAGGGCTGATACCAGCGGTTCTCGAGCACTTCAGGCTCTGCGTCAATTTCCGCTGCCCAACGCTGCATCAC
>JACMOA010000316.1 GCA_014378225.1 Deinococcales bacterium
AAAAATCTTAACGCAATGTGAATCAGACTATGCTCTCGCGCGTTGGGTTAGTGCTTTACCCCACCCTCGCCGTGCACATGTCCGTGCTCGAGTTCGCTGGGTTCTGCTCCTCGTACCTCGAGAATATTTACCACTGCCGTAATTTTGTAGCCTGCGTTTTCAGGATTGGCGTCCAGCACAGCCGTGTTGCCCTCGAGCGCCACGATTCGGTAGCCCAGAGCTTTTCCGTTTGCGTCCTCGCCCGTGACCACCTCACCTGGCCCAATGCCCTGCGGTAAACTCTCGAGCGGAGCGGTGATTTTTAGAGAATCATCGTATGGGACAGTTAAATCTAACTCAAGGAAATCTCCGGGTTCATGGCCCCAAAGTTTCGGCTCGAGTCCAGAAATGAGCAGGTGCGCGTGGCCCATTAAAAGGGTTTGCGACACGCTGGGTTGTTTTGCACTATCTTTAAAAAGGGTGTACTCGAGCTTGACCACGCTGTTTTCCTGAATTTTCATGGGAACTCCTATAAAATTTAAAAATGCGCTCGAGGGTGAATGTTTCTCCTTTTTCTTGGGCAAACGATAATAGAGTATCAAAAAATTGAAGCGTGATTCCGTGCGCTCGAGGAAATTTAAAGGAGACATCAAAATGCGCTTTCGCAGACGAATTCCCGTAACCATCATTGGTGGCTTTTTGGGCAGTGGAAAGACCACGTTGGTAAATTATCTCATCCAGCACGGTGGTAAACGCTTTGGAGTGGTGGTCAACGAATTCGGAGACTTGGGGGTGGACGGCGCACTGATACAGAGGCTCGAGGGTAACGGCAGCGGCGAAATTATGGAGCTGGCAGGCGGCTGCTTGTGTTGTGTGGGCCGTGAAGATTTGGTGCGGGCGTTGGTTTTGCTGGCTCGAGCGCCCAACCCGCCCGAATACGTGCTGATAGAGCTTTCTGGGCTGGCAGACCCGGTTCCGGTGCTGCAAACCCTGCTGGACCCGGAAGTGCGGGCTGTTTTTGAGACCGATGGTTTAATCACGGTGGTGGACGCTCGCAATTTCTTTTCCACCCTCGAGCAAAATTCAGAAACCGCGCTACAACTGGCCTACTGCAACACCGTGGTGCTCAACAAAGCAGACCTTGCCGACACTGAACTGCTCGAGGACGTAGAGAACGCTGTGCAGCAGCTCAGTCCACTGGCCCAGGTGGTCGTTACCACCCGCTCGAGCGCACCGCTGGAGAAACTGCTGAATCTACGGGCCTTTGACCCCGAGTTCGAGGACAAAACTCGAGCGCATGAGCACGCCCACACCCAGGGAGTGAGCAGTTTTAGCCTGCACGCCGACGCACCGCTGGATTTGGTGGCGTGGCAATGGTTTTTGCAGGACCTGATTTTGAGCAAACCCACCGAAGTGCTGCGGGTCAAGGGCTGGCTCTCGCTCGAGGGCATCCCAGAAAAAGTGCTATTTCAGGCAGTGCGCGACATCTTTACGGCGGAGGCCACCACTCAAAAATCCGACGGGCGCTCGAGCATCGTGGTGATTGGGCGCAATCTGGACGAAGGGGAATACCGCTCGAGGTTTGCGGACGCAGTTAAAAAGGTTGTCCCGGTCTTAACCCGTCACTCTGTTCTCCCAAATTCTTAACGGTTTCTTGACCTTCCTCGAGTTATACTGCCTATTGATGCGTGTTCTACGGATTTTAACCCTGTTCGCAGCAGTGGCCCTCTCGAGTGGAACACTTGCCCAACAAAAGGGCGCGGTCCAGAGCGAACTCAATGTGCGGGTGCTGATTGCTGGTGGAAAGGCGCTCGAGCTACAAATTCCCTTTCAACACGCGCTTTACTACCCGGATGGCCGCTTGCTGTTCAAAAGTGAAACTCCGGTGAGATGGCCGCTTTCGGTCTCGAGCGCCGGGAACGTGGTCATCAACGGAACTGACGGCGGCAGCCCCAAAATCTACATCCCAGACGGCGGCCCCGGCACGGTCATGACGGCGGGCGGCTCGAGCTACCGGGGCGGAATGCTGATTCGGGTGGTGAGGGGTAGCCTGCAACTCATCAACGTGGTCAATCTCGAGGATTACCTGCTTTCGGTGGTTCCCGCCGAAATGCCACCCTCCTGGTCGCTCGAAGCGCTCAAAGCCCAGGCGGTGATTGCCCGAACCTATGCGGTCTCTAAGCTCAATCCCAATGCAGATTTTGACTTGTGCGCCACCCAGCAGTGTCAGGTCTACCCCGGCATCAGCAAGGAAAGTGAGCGCTCGAGTGGGGCAGTGGCCCTTACCCGTGGTCAAATCGTGGCCTGGAACGGAAAACCTGCCCAGACCTTTTTCTCGAGCGACAACGGCGGCTGGATGGCCAGCTCGGGCGAGGTTTGGGGGATGAATCTTCCTTACTTGGTGGCCCAGCCAGACCCATTTTCAAAAAGTCCCAAAAGCAACTGGCAAATCAAGTTGCCGTGGAGCCGCGCCTCGAGCATCACCTCTGAATACGCCAAAGTGGGAACCTTATCCAGCATCGTGGTGAGTAGCTACAGCAATTCGGGTCGTCCGCTCGAGCTGACCCTGACCGGAGACCGGGGGAAGGCTGTTGTGAAAGGGGCGGAAGCCGGAGGATTGGTCAAATCTCTGGGGGGATACAGCACCAGGGTCGCCTTCGGAAACGGCCCGGACGAGCTGGTGATGGCGGGCGCGGGTTACGGACATGGGGTGGGCTTATCCCAATACGGCGCCCAGGGCATGGCAAACGCGGGCTATGACTATCTGTACATCATGGGGTTTTACTTTCCCAAAGCCCGAATTGGGCAATACGTGATTGCCGGAGCGAGCCAGAATGTGAGCGTGGTCGCTCGAGCCGAAGAAAATACCCTCGAGCGCCTCCCAAACCTTTTTGAGCGCTTCTGGAGCGGGCTGGGTTCATTCGCAGATTGGGGCTTCCAGGGCTAAGTTTGGCTAGAGTCAAATTTAAATCATCCCAACGCTCGAGTTTTATGAAAGGCTCGAGCGTTCACATATCATCATCATCCTGAGCTACAATAGAAATGCGCTTCATATTCCGGCTTCATCCATTCCCATACCTTTTCACCCACTCTGGCTTGAAGTATTGCTTCTGGCTCTGAAAAGAGGAGTTGCCCATGCGAAAGACACCCCTTTTATTGCTGCTCAGCGCATTTCTCACCGCCTGTCCTTCTGCATCACTTCCCGTGGTTGTAGAGGCCCCTCGAGCTTACGTTCCCAGAGCCATTGGCGCAGCCGACACTACAGTAACGCTCAAGGGTTTGAACTTCAATGTTAAATCCGCCTCAGTGGGCGGCAAACCCGCTTCTATCCTCGAGCAGACTTCTACCAGTCTGAAACTCAAGCTCGAGAATCCGCTTGGCGTGGGAGATTTCCGGCTCGAGCTGACCAACACGGACGGTAAAACCTTCAGCAGCGACAATGGCATCAATGTGGTGGCCTCGTCCCTTTTGAGCGGCGAGATAGACCAGGAGAAGCTGGTACTTACCCTCAAATCTTCGCCTAGTGCACGGGTTAAAGGTTTGCTCGAGGCGGCGGGTTTTGTGCTCGAGCGTGAGTTAGCCCCGCTTGTTTCAGGAGGAACAGGGATTTGCAGTCAGGTGATTGTGACCCTCAAAGATTCGCGGGCCGCCAACCGAACTGTTGAGGAAGCCCTGAACGCGCTGGCAGAATTATTAGGCCCAGAACTGAATCAGGGAGAGTTCGAACCAAATCCATTTGTGATTGAGCGCGGTCCAGATGCGTCTTCAACTTCTTCAGGAGAATCTCGTTTTACTCCTCGAGCTGTAGCGGTAGCACCCGACTACTCCAAACTCAACCTTCAGGTGGCAGTGCTGGACACGGGTGTATCCAACCACTCCGCTTTTAGGTATTCTGACGGAACTCGAATTCCAGAGAACGTAGTGAATTTCGCGGCAGGACGCAATTTTACGCTCGAGGGTTCAGGACTCTCCGACGTGACAGACCTGAGAACCGGCTATCCGGTGGCAGACTCAGGAACCTCCAATGTGGGACACGGAACCGCTGTGGCTGCGGCTATTGCTGCCCCCGTTCCCAGCAACCAAATCGGTTTGCCGGGTGTGGCCCCTAAAGTTTCTATTTTGCCTGTCAAAGTGTGCGATAGGGGCGGGAATTGCGGCACGCCCAGTCTGGTAGCTGGAATCTGCTACGCAGCCAGCTTGTCAAGCGCCACAGTTAAACCGGTCAAAGTGCTCAACTTCTCGATTGGGGGACGCACCCCCAACCGTCTGCTCTATCAGGCGCTCAAGGATGCAGCAGAGCGGGGTATAAGCGTAGTCGTTTCAGCCGGAAACAAAGCGCTCAGTGGCAACCCCACTATTTTTCCGGCAGCCTACGCTAACAATTACTCCAGCAGCTACCCCGCTATACCTGGTCTAATCGTGGTGGGTTCGATTGGCTCCAATGATGGCCCATCCTTTCCATCTGTTTTCTCGAGCTACGGTCCCTGGGTATCGGTTTCAACCAAAGGGGAATATGTTAATTTACCCAACTCGAGCGATTTAGACGCTAAGAATACCTATGGCTACTTTACCGGGACTTCTTTTGCAGCTCCTCTGGTAGCGGGTATGGTGGTCAAGATAATGCAGCAGAGGCCCACCTGGAGTCCTGCCGAAATCAAAAAGTTTCTGGTGGATACCGCCAATCCCGTGCCTAATTGCCCCAATAACCGCTGTGGCGCAGGACAGGTTAACTTTTACTACCTTCCCAACTCGATACTCCTATAGAAACAAGCTTCAGGGCGAACAGAACAGGCTCAGGTCGCGTGGGCGCGTCGCTCCCGCAACGCCTGGGCTTGTTTACGCAGCTCCGAAAAGCTCTCGGACTGGATAATTTCGGCCACCTGACTGGCTTTCTCTTCCTCGTCCACCTTAATTTTTAGCTTGTGTATGTCCTGGGCCATAGACTGCTCGAGCTGTCCTATCTTTTCAAAAAAGTCCTTGAACATCTCTTCTAAAACCAGAACTTCTGACGGGCCTTCGTTCAACTGGCTCTGGGCAAGGTGCTGTTTTTCCCTGTCAATAGCGATGTCTAAAGCTTCCTGACAAATGATGCAATACTCCACCCTATCCTGAACTTCGCGCATGATTTCTTCCAAAGTGGTTCTTGTATTTATAATATCGTTTAAAGAAATATGGGTTTCCAAGATGTTGTACATCAAAAGCCGCTTTCCATGAGAATCTTTGATTTTTTCTAAGGCTTTGTTATACATCAGTAGAGCGCTGTCAAAATCTTTATCGTGAAACAGAATAGTACCTAAATTGGAAGAAGCTTGAGAGATACCTTCATCGTCCTCGATAATTTCAGAGGTAGATAGGCTTTTTGTGAAGTAGTGTCTGGCTTGTTCCAATTCATTCTTTCGGTAGTAAAAAGTTCCCAGATTCTGGGTCACTCGAGCGACTCCGGCGACATCCCCCAGTTCTTCACGCAAGTGCAGGGACTCGAGATAATGGTCTTCGGCTTTCGTATCGCCTCTGGCGGCTAAAACCATCGCCAGATTGGACAGTGCGCCCGCAATCTTGGAGCGATCCTCGAGCTGTTTGCGGGTTTCCAAACCCTTTTCGTTCAACTCGAGTGCCTCGTCCAGTTTTCCCATCTTGTAGGCCGCGTATCCGGCCACTGCCAGAGCGTCTCCGCGTAAACTAATCCCAGAGCGGTGGGTGTCGCCCTCGAGCAGAACCAACGCCTGGTCCACAAGGCGGCGGGCTTCGAGATGCTCACCGCGCTCTACCTGAATGGCCCTGGCCCGCAGGGTGAGCGCCTGGGCGCGTAAACGAGGATGTTGGTCCTGGTCTAGCACGGATTCCACTTCGGCCAGCAGTGCGTTTGCTTCGGGGTAGCGCCCATAGCGCTCGAGGGTGGCAGAACGCTCTAAGCGCATTCCCAGCCGCTCGGACTCAGACGAGGCCAGAGTTTCGGCGCGTTCGCTCCACAGCAGAGAATCGTTCAGTTCGCCGCGCAGTGCGAGATTGGCGCTCGAGGCCACGTAAGTGCGTTTGGCTTCTGGGGTATCGTCATCGTCCCAGGCATCCATTGAGTGCCAGTAGTGCTGAGCGGCCCGCAACGGGAAATCCTTGCGGGCGCGTGCCGCCCGTAGATTGAGCAAACTGCGCCGCACCGCCCTCGTGTCCGTAACCACCACTTCACGCACCAAGTCGTGACCAAAGCTCAGTCCTTCCTCGAGCGAACGCACCAGTGCGGCGTTTTCCAGACCTTCGAGCGCGTCTGCGGCCTCGTCCAGAGAGCGCCCGGAAACCTTGCGAACCAGACTCAGCCCCGCACCGTCGCCCAGAATGGCCAGGGCCTCGAGCGTTTGACGGGCCGAGTCAGGTAAGGTCTTGAGCCGGGAGCGCACCAAATCCTGAACGTGCCTCTCCCCGTCTTCTCCGCTCGAGCGCAAAATTTCTAGCAGATAAAAAGGGTTTCCGCCAGAAGTGTGATGTAGTTTGGCCGGATTAAATCGCTCAAGGTCTCCATCCATGCCCAGTTGAGTCAAAAGTTGTGCAATAGGTTCCTCGGTCAGGCCCTCGAGCGCCACCACCACACCCAGTTCAAGGCGGTGAATCCGCTCGAGCAGCGGGGAGACTTTGGAACGGGCTTCTTCGGTGTTGCGCTGGGTCAGAACCAGCTTCAATCCCGACTCTGGCGGAGTGGCAATCAGAAACTGCACAAACTCGAGGGTGCTGGAGTCCATCCACTGAAGGTCGTCCAGCAGCAGCAATGCGGGTTTTAAGGGGTCCTCTAGCAAACTTCGCAACGCCGAGAATAGGTTTTTACGCTCCAGGTCTGGGTTGACACTCAGCTCGGAGCTTTGCAGCACATCCGGTAAAAAGCGGGCCAGCGCTGCCTTCCAGTCTGGCGGCATCCCCTCGAGAATACGACCAGAGTGAAGAGAAGAGTCGCGCAAGAGAGCGCGTGCAGGCGCGTCCAGCGGGGCCAGTGGCAGGCCGCCAGGGGTACACACACCCTGTGCAAAGCGCACTTTGGAGCGCATACTCCCTACCAACTCAAATGCCAGACGAGATTTTCCGGCTCCAGGTTCGCCCTGAATCACTACTGCTCGAGCGCCAGAACCGTTCAGAGCGGCTTGCAGGTATTTAAGTTCGTGGGTGCGGCCCACAAACGGGGATAGTGGCGCAATCGAATCGTCGGCTCGCTGAGCGCGTCCAAATTCGGCCTCGAGCGCGGCTTTGCAGGCATCCACCCCGCCACTTCTTACCGTCTCGAGCGCGGTTTTGGTGGCCTCGGTGGGGTCCACCCCCAAATCCTGGCGTAGCGTGGCACTTAACTTGGCGTAGACCCCACTGGCGTGGTCAGCCTGTCCGCAGGCTCCCAGAGTCAAGATATACCAGCGGGTCGCGTCCTCGTGTGGGTCGCCGCTTTCACCCTGCGCGGCCTCGAGGTAAGGTAAAGCCTGCTCGAGTTCCCCGAGACGTAGTAAATTTGCGGCCAAGCGTGCGCCGTAGTCCCGGCGCTCCTCGTGCAACTTTTCTCGCGTGCTGTACAACCACTCTTCGAGTTCTTCGCCCAGTCCCATCTCCCAATCCGTCAGACGCATTCCGGTCAAAAACGCGCCGCGCCACAGGTCCCAGCCGGTCGGGTCTGCCAGGGCTGCCCTAGAGCGCCACTAGAGCACGTCACAGCCAAACTCCACCTCGAGT
>JACMOA010000317.1 GCA_014378225.1 Deinococcales bacterium
CAACCGCTGGATTCAAGCCGATTTTCCGGTAACTTGGCGCTACATGCCCATTGATGAAGCTCGAGCCACGGGCGCAATGGCCCTGTTCGGTGAAAAATACGGCGACACCGTGCGTGTGGTCAGTGTGGACGGCGTGGTTCCGCTCGAGGGTGTTTCGTCCCCCCTTAACAAGGGGGGCGTTGTAAGCGCAGCGCACAACAGGGGGATTCTCGTTTCTAGCAAAGAATTGTGTGGTGGTTGCCATGTCACTCGAACCGGAGAAATCGGCACTTTCGTACTCGTTTCCGAAGAGGGAACGGCGGCGGGAGTGCGGCGGCTCGAGGGGTTGACCGGAGAAAGCGCGGTAACTTTTGTGCGCGAACAGCTCGAGACCCTGAACCACGCTTCGAGCCTGATTAACAGCAAACCGCTCGAGCTGCCGGACAGAATTATGGGTCTGCAAGCGCAAATCAAGGATTTAGGCCGCGAACTCGAGGGTTTGAAACGCAAACTGGCCGAGGCGCAGATGGGCGGCGGCGGGGGCCAGAGTATTCGTGAGCTGGGAGGCTTCAAGGTGGCGGTGGCACAGCTCACGGGTGTGGAAGCGGGCGCTCTGCGCGACGCGGCAGACTCACTCATGAACAGCTCGAGCGCCGACATTGCCATCGTGGGTTCGGACGGCGCTTTGGCGGTTAAGGTCTCTAAAGATGCGGTGGCTCGAGGGGCGCACGCGGGTCAACTGATTGGGAAATTGGCGGCAGCGGGCGGCGGTAAAGGCGGAGGACGGCCCGATATGGCTCAGGCCGGGGTCAAGGACGTGACGGCGGCAATGGCGGCGCTCGAGGGAGCTTTTTAAATATTTAGCTTGTTCGAGGGCGGATAGGCCCGTGAGCTACCGCTTTATCCAAGACCTCGAGCAGGGTGTGTAAATGCTGGCGCACACCCTCGAGATTCTCCAGAACCTCGAGATTATTGAACCTTAAAATATTCAGGCCCAAACACTCGCGTGTCTGGGTTCGCTATAGTTTGTTCAAATCTATTCCTCCGCCCACCTCGAGCGGCCCCCATACTGACTTTTCCCATTCGCAATCAAGTAGTCGTACTCGTCCCGGAACAGTTTGATGCTCGAGACCACCGGACCCAGGCAAGCGTCGGCCAGGGCGCAGAACGATTTACCCGCGATGTTGTCCGACATGTCCAAAATCAGTTCCACATCTCCCGGTTTGCCGCCGCCGCGCACCAGCTTCTCGTATATCTTGGTCATCCAGCTTCCAATGCCCTCGCGGCAGGGCGTGCATTTGCCGCAGCTTTCGTGGGCATAAAAGCGCACCAAGTTCCAGGTGGCGTTCACGATGCAGTAATCCTGCGGAATCAGAATCACGCCTCCGGTTCCCAGCATCGAACCCTGCGCCCCAATCGCTTCATAATCCATTGGAGTATCTAAAATGGCATCATTCCACGGCATCATTGGCGTGCTCGAGCCACCAGGAATGATAGCTTTGATGGGTTCGAGCGGACCCCCGGCAAAGTCATAAATTATTTCGCGGAAGGTTGCGCCCAGCGGCAGCTCGAACACGCCAGGACGGGCCACCGGACCGGAAATCTGAAAGAGTTTGTTGCCCTTAGATTTTTCCGTCCCCATGCTCGAGTACCAGTCTGCGCCGTAGCGCAAGATGTGGGGGGCGGCGCAAAAACTCTCGACGTTGTTGATGGTGGTGGGCAGGTTATAAATGCCCGAAGCCGCTGGAAACGGAGGTTTCAGGCGTGGATTGGCTCTTAAACCCTCGAGCGAATTCATCAGCGCGGTTTCTTCGCCACAGATATATGCGCCTGCGCCCCGGTGTAGGAACAGGTCGAAATCAAAGCCACTGCCCAGAACGTTTTTGCCCAGCAATCCCGCCGCTCGAGCTTCTGCTATGGCCGCGTCTATCCGCTCTGCACCCAGCACGTATTCACCGCGAATGTAGATGTACCCAATTGAGGCCCGCATGGCAAACCCAGCAATAAGCATTCCTTCGATGAGCTGGTGCGGGTCCTCGGTGAGCAGGTAGCGGTCTTTGAAACTGCCCGGTTCCGACTCGTCGGCGTTGCAAATCAGGTAGTGCTGCCGCCCGTCCTTGAGCGGCATGAAGCTCCACTTGAGACCCGTGGGAAAACCCGCGCCTCCACGTCCGCGCAGGCCGGATTTCTTCATTTCGTCAATTACGGGGTCCGGCCCCAGGGCAAAGGCGCGTTGAACGGCTTCATAACCGCCGTCAGCGCGGTAACTCTCGAGGGTGAAACTATTTTCCTTACCTACTCGAGCGTAAAGGGTGGGCTTAAATCTGGCGTCTAGGGCGCTGGTGATGGGACGGGGTGTGGTCATGGTCATAAGTCTGTCTCCCTCAAAAGGACCCCCTTAACAAGGGGGTCTCGAGCGCTTTTTGCTCGAGGGGGGATTCAAAGCTTGAGCCAAAGCCTTGAATCTCCCTGCTCTTGAGCGCTTCGCTTTCAAGAGTTTCCCCCTTGTCAAAAGGGGACCTTAAAACCTTGCGCTCGAGCGTGAACGGTTCTATCCAGGCATCGGCAGCGGCTCGAGGTCAGCAGTTCGCCCACCCACCTCATTCTCGAGCGCGTCGAGTTGCTGACCTCCCTGCATGAACACCGGAACCCTGGTGTCTGGCACAAACTCGCCTCCATTTTTCAGGTGCTCGAGCAGGGTGTGCAGTTTCTTTCTGGTCACGCACTCCGCGTAGCCGATGTCCGAGACTTGCAGCATGGGCGCGGTGCCGCAACTGCCCAGACACTCCACTTTTTGCACGCTGAAGAGCTTGTCCGGTGTAACCTCCCCCGGAACGGTCTCGAGCGTCTCGGTCAGGTCATCCCACAGCGCGTCCGAGCCAGCCAGAGCGCAGGACAGCGTGGCGCAGACCTGAATGTGCCACTTTCCGGTGGGAATGGTGTGATAGGTGCTGTAAAAGCTCATCACACTTTTGACCTCGGTGGCGGTGGTGCCTATCAAAGTGCTAATCTCTTCCATTTGCGCTTCTGGCACGTAACCCAGCGCGTTCTGAACTTCGCGTAGCAGAGGCATCAGCGCACTTCGGCGGCCCTGTTCGGTTTGGGGATATCTCGAGAAAATATCCTCGAGCACGGTTTGTTTATCGGTGAAGTAGGGCAAAATTTACCTCGAGGTGAGTTATGCGCTTTTCTGGAGTGCGGGCGTAGATGGTCTGACTCGAGTGACGGGTTTGAGCACCTGTCCAGTCTCAAAATCTACGAAATACTTGCGTTCCGTTTCGTCGTGACGGCTGAGATAACGGTCTATAGAGTTTTGAATCTGCTCTACTCTTTTTATCGTGGGACGCTCCATCAACCGTAAAATCTCTCCATTCTGGTCTTCAGTAATTCGTGCTGGGACACCATGAATAACCACCTCCAGCGTTTTACCCGCTCGAGTTTGGGTTTTGTAAGTGTAGTCAATAGGTTGCATAAGCTTTATTTTGAGGCGTGGGCGGTGACATAAAAATAACTACCCTTCCAACTGACTTTGACTTTGAGTTTACGCCCGCTTTTCAAAGTGCCGAAAAAGCTAATTCCCGTAGGCCGATCTCCTCGAACTTTCCAGATATCTTTTTCTACAGTGGTTCCGTACAAGACAATGAAATCTAAATCTTCAATGGTAAAAGTGCGCTGTCCTGAACGTTGTGCGGCGTGCGAGAAGTCACTCATGATGATTCGTTCGTCTCGAGCGGCTTTGCGAATACGAGCAATTTCCTCGCGGGTGGGAAAGTCTGTAGCTAAATCAAACACTTGCTCGAGGGTTAAAACAAGTGTATCCGTTTCTTGCTCTGGAGTATCTGAAGAGTTTTCTAAAACCTCAAGCGCCGTCAAGAACTCTTGCAAGTCCTCCTCGTCACCCATTTACCTGTCCACATCGCCCATCACTGGGTCCAGCGAAGCCAGGACTGCAATCAAATCGGCAAACTGCCCCCCCACTCCTGCGTACTCGAGGGCCTGTAAATTCACAAAACTGGGAGCGCGAATCTTGACCCGGTAAGGCATACTGCCGCCGTCCGAGATGATGTAATAGCCCACTTCCCCTCGAGCGGATTCAATGGGTACATACACCTCACCTACGGGCGGGTGAAACCCCTCCGTAACCAGTTTGAAGTGGTGAATCACCGCTTCCATGCTGGTCTCGAGTTCTTCACGGGGTGGCAAACTGATTTTGCGGTTGGGGTCCTTGACCGGGCCAGGTTCCAGGCGCTCGAGGGCCTGAGACACAATCTTGGCGCTTTCCCGCATCTCCTCGAGCCGCATCCGAAAACGCTCGAAACAATCTCCGGCGGTGGCAGTAGGGATTTTAAAATCAAAGGTTTCAAAGCCACAGTAAGGGTTGGCTTTACGGTGGTCCAGCGCCACACCGCTGGCCCGTAAGTTGGCCCCAGTGAGACCCCAATCCAGCGCCTGCTCAGGGGTAATCACGCCCACGCCTTTGGTGCGGGCCAAAAAGATGGGATTGTTCAGAAACATATTCTGATACTCGTCCACCGCACTTCCAAATTTCGCGCAGAATGCCTGTACAGTTTCAATCCAGCCGTCCGGGATGTCCTGAGATAGGCCACCCACCCTAAAATATCCCTGGTTCATACGGTAGCCGCACACGTCCTCGAAGATGTCCTGAAGCGCTTCTTTTTCGCGGAAAGTGTAGAAAAACAGGGTGAGTGCGCCCAGGTCCAGCATTCCGGTGCCAATCATCACCAGGTGGCTCTGAATGCGACCCAGTTCATGCAGGATGACCCGCACCAGATTCGCTCGAGCGGGAATTTCGGCCCCAATCAGTTTTTCCACGCTGAGTACGTAGGCCAGCTCGTGTCCAAAGCTGTGCAGATAGTCGGTGCGCGGCGCGTAGGTCACCCCCTGCTGGTAGGTACGGTTCTCGAAGGTTTTCTCAAAACCGGTGTGCAGGTAGCCCATGTGGTTTTGCACTTTGGTGATGAACTCGCCGTCCATGTGGATGACCAGACGCAAAACCCCGTGGGTACTGGGATGCTGCGGCCCTACATTCAGCACCATTTCCTCGGTGTGCAGCAAACTGGTCGGACCCTCGAGTGCGGTTTCGGGTATTTGGGCCAGGGTCATAGGGTCCTCCTATTGGGAGTGGAGAGGCAGGGGAGCAAGGGAGCAGGGGCAGAGCTAAGCCTATGCTCGAGCTTGAAGTTAAAGCCATCCCCCCATCTCTCGAGCGAAACCGCACAAACAAGCGCCCTCGAGTGCAGCAAACACCCCGACATCACGCTTTCACCTTCTCGACATTCGCGGTAAACACCTCGAGCGTGGGGGGAAGCGGTGCAGAACTGGTTCCGGCACGCTCTCCACCTTTGTATCCGCTGAGGCCCCGGTCTTTTCCGGTCACGCCTGCGCGAAAGGTGGAAGGGTCAAGAAAACGCCCGTCGTTAAATAGCGTGGGAGACTCGCCCAGCGGAAAATCTTTGCGTAAAGGGTGGCCCTCCAAATCTTCGGGGGTGAGCACTTTACGTAAATCAGGGTGCTCGTCAAACACCACACCCACCAAATCGTAGACTTCGCGCTCGAGGTAGTTAGCGGCTTTCCACACGCTGTAAAGCGAGGGTAAAGTCTCGCCGTCCTCGAGAAAGACTTTGAGAAACACTCGAGCGTTTTCCCCCAGGTGGTACAGGTTGTAAATGACCGCAAAACGGGCGGGCTGCTTCACCGTGAACTCGAGGTAGTCTACCCCCACAATGTCCAGCAAATACCACTCTTCACGCTGAAGCTGCTCGGCGGTGTCTTTGAGTTTTGCAGGTGAAACGATTGCAGTCGTCTCGAGCGCACCTTCCTGCCACTCGAGGCCCGCGTTTCTGAGCAGGGTTTTGGTGTTGTTCATAAATACTCCGGTCATGACTTTTGTCTTGGACAAAGCGGCACTGTCTTGGCGAAAACGGCACCCCGTAGGGCCTCGCCGCGTCTTGAGCAGGACGACACCCGACGGGCCTACTCGCCTATTCGGGCCTGTCCGCGAGTTTTGAGTCTTGAGTTCTGTCCCAGGTTTGCTCGAGCCGTTTTAAGCTCATCACTCAAAACTATCTCGCCCACGCTTCCACCATCGGCAATTTGGTCAGGCCCTCGTCTATCGCTTCACCACGTATCTTTTTCTGAAGTTGCATCACCGCAAAAATCAGTGCTTCTGGGCGGGGTGGGCAGCCCGGAACAAAGACATCCACCGGAACCACGCTGTCCACGTTTTGTACCACTGCGTAATTGTTGAACATTCCCCCGCTCGAGGCGCAGGCCCCCATGCTAATCACCCATTTGGGGTCTGGCATTTGCTCCCAGACCCGGCGCATGACCGGGGCCATCTTTTTAGAAAGCCGCCCCGCCACAATCAACACGTCGGCCTGACGCGGACTGGCTCGGAACACCTCGGAGCCGAAGCGGGCCATATCGTTACGCCCATCGGTGCTGCTCATCATCTCGATGGCGCAGCAGGCCAAGCCGAAAGTAGCGGGCCAAACGGAGTTAGAGCGGCCCCAGGCCACCAGCTTCTCGAGCGAGGTCATCAAAATCCCTTCGTTCTCGAGTTCCTGAACATCTTTGCTGAATAAATCAAGTAGTGCCATGTGTCACCTCCGGTGACGCAGGAAGCTCAGGGCGGAGGGCAGTGAGCGACAAAAAGTTTTGGCTTAGAGGTCGAGTACATTCGTCCTTCTGCGGCGCAAATCGCTTCATTTCCAATCCAGAACTTTCTTACCCCGCACGTACAAATAGCCCACCAGCACCAGAATCACAAAGGTGAGAGCTTCCCAGAAGGCAAAAACGCCCAGTTTTTTGTAAGCCACCGCCAGCGGGTAGAAAAACGCGGTTTCGATGTCGAAGATGATAAACAACATTCCCACCAGATAAAAATGAACCGGAAAGCGTTCACGGGCGGTTCCCACCGGGTCGTTGCCGGATTCATAAGGCATCAACTTGGCTTTGGTGGGCTTTTTGGGGCCAAAAATAGCGCTCACAATCAGCGCCAGCAGCCCGATGCCGCCAGCAACCAGCAGCATCAAAAGAACATTTGCATAATCTCCCACGGTGTGGCTCCTTGTACGCTCGAGCGGTCAACTCGTGCTTATTTTCACGAACTAATGGGTACAACTCGAGGAGAGAGACTTTATATTCGAGGTTTGACAGTCTCGAGAACGGGTTCGCTATAACCTCATTTAACCACAGCTCGAGCGTAAAAACAATGTGAATTTTGGTTCGCGGGAGATTGAAAGACCGGGCTTTGAGCGACTGGTGATGCAACGATTTATTTTGCTTGAAGAGAGTATGAAACACAAAGACTTTTATCCTGATAGCTCGAGCGCTTCTGGAACAGGGGCCTCGAGTTGTAAAGTTTTGCCCGTAACTGGGTGTTTGAAGCTCAAATAATGCGCGTGCAGCAGATAACCCCCGTCTCCCGGCAAACCTGGAAGCTCGAGTTTGGGCTGTCCACCGGCGGCGTAAAGTGGGTCTCCCTCGAGCGGATAGCCGATGTA
>JACMOA010000318.1 GCA_014378225.1 Deinococcales bacterium
AGCACCGAGAACCCGCCGCAATTGCCGGATATTCGGCCCGGAGTTCCAGCACCCTGGCAGGATTGCCCTTTAAAACTGAGCTGGGGTGGGTCACTCTCGAGCACAGGCAGAGCAAACACCTTAACCCTTAAAAGGTGTTTTGTATTCGGACACGCCCAGCTTAAACACCATCGTCTCGAGGCCAAAAGGGAAGGTTTCGTGCGCTCCAACCTGAGCCATACACAGTTCTCGCAGGTCCTGATGGCTTAATGCGTTATCGCTCGAGGGATTTAACATGGTTTATCGAACGCTGGGTAAGCTCTCAAGCGACTTCACAATTCAAACCATCGAATCTGCACCGTTTAGCGGGTCCATCTCGGCCATCTGACGATAGATTTTTGCTTTCTCGAGCAGCCCCATTTTGGCGTAGCACTCGTGTAAGCGCAAGGCAAAAAAGCTGAAGCAGGCAGCGTCGCCGCGCTTTTCGGTCAGCTCGAGGCAGCAAAGGAACTGCATGGTTGCCACATGCCATGCAGCACACTTAACGGCTTCCTGAGCACGCAGGTGTGCAAGGCGAAGGCTGACGATGACAGGAGGAGTAGAAACCATTATGACCCTATTCTAAACCCCAGATGAAACCCAATTTGGAATCTGAGTGTGGTTTTTTGAAAGATTAAAGTTATTTTAATCGTACTGGTACAAAGAAACTCATTTTACAATTGCGCTCGAGGGTAAAATAAGTTGAGTGTTGGGGAATCAAATTTGTTACAAAACCATTTTTGAAATGCTCGAGACTCAGCCGTCATTCAGGTGTTGTACATGGTGCGCTCATTTTGGACCCGGACACTGTGCTTATGAGCGCAAATTACTATCTGATTACCGAGAACAAGGAACTGGATTTAGGGCAAGAAAGTGTTCTGGGGCAGGCCCTGAGCGACGCGATGGAGTCTCTAGACACCCTGGCCGACGATTTAAACCTCACCCCGATAAGTGCATTTGTCAGCTTTCAACAAAATGAGCGTCAGGATTATCTCGAGGAAGCTGAGGACACCGATTTCAACGACCTGACCACCGACGAAGGTTTCCGCGAAACCCAGCCCGAAGAGTATTACGAGCCAGACGAAGCCCTCGAGAATATTCAGGCGCTTCTGCAAAATTACGCCAAAACTGAGGATATGGACGAAAATGTCATGGATGATTTACGCAGCCTGAACGACGCTTTAAAACGCTGCCTCGAGAATAACAGCCGCTTTTACATCAGTGTGACAGAATAAACTTCTTTCAGAAGGGCAATGAGTGATGAGCCATGTGTTGACTAAAGCGGCACGTCTCGCATTTCTTGGGATTCGGAGTTATGAAAGAGGTTAAATAGAAAATTCCTATTGCAATATTTGCCAAAAAAAGCAAACGCAGAACGTTTGGGATGGTTTTGGCGTTGTCTTGGATAGAGCAGCACTGTCTTGGCGAGAACGGCACCCCGTGGGGCCACGCCGCCTAGCGGACTTATCCGCCCGTGTCTGACGTTTGCATCTTTCACTTTATGACCCATCAAACCGTGCCAGAGGACCTTTGCTCGAGCATTTTGGGTTGCACAAGTAGGAAAGCCCCTCCACTCAGCGCAACCAGATAAACACACAGTCCTAGCGCGTATACAAAGCCGCCTATCACCTGGTCTGCGCCCAGCAAATTTAACTGGCCCAGAATCCAGTTCCAGTCGTGGGTATCGCCGCCCACCAGCTCAAGCTGCATGGTGCGGGCGTCTTTAACGTAGGTGGACACATTAAAAAAGTTGTTGGACACCCAGAACAAGCACAGCGCCGCCGAGAAGCGCTGACGTGTGCGCCAAAACACCGCACAAAAGGCCAGCGGCATCAAAATCTGGGTTAGAGAGCCGCCTATGAAGTACAGGAACTTGCCCAGGAAACGGAATACCAGGTGTCCACCCTCGTGAATGGCGAGGTTGGCAAAATCTATCAGGGTGTAGCACGAGGGGTGGAGCACATATTGACCAAAAAACAGCGCAGCAACGGCCAGAGCGGCCCAGCGGCCCCAGAAAGCAGTTTGATTTGTTGGCTCGAGAGTGGAGAAGGCTCCCATAGACCCCTCGAGCAGAAAGGCAGGCACTTTGGGCAGCAGCGGAATCACATCGGCGCGGTAATCCGACATCCCCAATCGGCGTGGTGCGCCAGACCCGACCAGATGGACCCGGCTCAACAGCTCGAGTACTTCTGCCGCACTTTGAGGCCGCTCCCGCACACCCAGCCGCAACATTCGCTCGAGGGTGTCACGCAGGACGGGAGGTGCTTGCTCGAGTGGCAAGAGTGGCGCGTTTATCATGCGTTCCGGTGCGGAGGTGGGTGGGTTTCCACTGAGCGTATGATAAAACGTTGCACCCAGTGCGTAAAAATCTGTGTATGGCCCAAAGCGGGCCTCGCTGCTCCACTGCTCCGGCGGCGCGTACTCTGCGGTGAGCACTCGAGTGTGGGCCACCGTGAAACCAGATTTGAACGCCCTGGCACTGCCAAAATCAATCAAAACGGTGCGCCCGTCAGTAGTACAAAATAGATTGTCCGGTTTCAAGTCCCGGTGCAGGAGTCCAGCCCGGTGGACCTCGGAAAGTGCCGACAAAACCCCTTCGAGCCGTTCACGTACCTCGTCAAAAGCAAGTTTTCCCCGGCGCTCGAGCTTATCGGCCAGGGTTTCTCCCTCGAGCAGTTCCATCACCAGATAAGCGGTGTCGTTTTCCTCGAACACATCGAATACCCGCACAATTCCAGGGTGCGTGAAGCGGGCCAGAGTGCGCCCCTCCTCGAGAAAGGTTTTCTTCTGAGCCTCAAACTCGAGATTCACTCCACCCACTTTTAAACCCATTCTGCTCGAGCGAGCCGGAAAGCACTCTTTAAGCGCCACGGAGCGCTCGAGCTGGGTGTCCTTTGCCGCGTAGGTAATGCCAAAACCGCCCTGTCCCAGCGGGCGCTCGAGCCGATAGCGTCCGTTTTGTAGGGTGGTTTGAGCCGGAAGCTCCCCGCTCGAGTTTAAAACCTGAATTGTTCCCTCGCTCAGAGCGGCCCCACATACAGGACAGTGTTTCCAGAGTGGCTCGAGCGGGGAGGCGCAAAGGGGACAGGTGAGCACAGACCTAGTTTAGCGCGGAGTGCTCGAGGGTGAAATCCACCCATCAGGTGATGTTGCAACCTGAGAACCGCTCGAGCCTCCGCTCCTTCCTATTTTCTAGCTCATCACTCGCGGACAGGCCCGA
>JACMOA010000319.1 GCA_014378225.1 Deinococcales bacterium
CCCTCTCCGCCCGAACCTCAATCGAGCGCCGACGTGCTGGCGCTGCGCTACACCCAACCCCACTTGTATTCCTGGCTCGAGGGCGAAAGTCCCGAACTCGAGCAGATTTCTCCCGAAGAGTACGTAACAGACGCGCTGTTCATGGGGCTACGCCTGACGGATGGGGTAGATTTAGTGGGATTGGGCGCTCGAGCGGGCGTGGATATTCTCGAGCGCTTTGGCGCTGTTATTTGGGAACAGGTAGAAAAAAGGTTGTTGGTGCTCGAGGGAAATCAGCTCAAAACCACAGAAACCGGGCGCTGGGTGCTGAATAAAGTGGTGGCAGCCTTTCTCGAAGGATGAATTTTCAATTGTGTCGGCAATCCAAACTACCCACAACTCAAAACCCATAATTCAAAACCAAAACGCATGAAGACCCTCGTGCGCCCTTCTCACTTTCTCAGACGTGCAAAGCCCAGAATAACGGGTACATGATTGAATCCAACCATCCACGCCCTCAGTTTGAACGCAACCACTGGCGTTCCCTCAATGGTCTCTGGCAGTTTGCTTTTGATAAGCAGCAACAGTGGCGCGACCCCGAAGACGTAAACTTTGACCTCGAGATTCAGGTTCCCTTTTGCCCGGAAAGTGAACTGAGTGGTTTACATGACACCGATTATCATCCGGTAGTTTGGTACAAAAAGTTCCTCGAGCTGAATCCCGAGGATTTTCCTGACCCCGGCGGACGACTGTTACTGCATTTCGAGGCCGTAGACTACTTTGCTCGAGTGTGGGTCAATGGGCAGATGCTGACCGAGCACCGGGGCGGACACACTCCCTTTCGTGCCGACGTAACCGATGTGATGGAGGGAAAAACAACCCTCGAGATTGTCTTGCAAGCCGAGGATGACCCGCTGGACCTCGCCAAGCCACGCGGGAAGCAGGACTGGCTGCCTGAGCCGCACGCCATCTGGTATCCACGCACCACGGGTATCTGGCAGGAAGTCTGGCTCGAGAAGGTTCCCGCCGTGCGAATTTCAGTAATTCGCTGGACTCCACACATTCAGAACTGGGAATTTGGCCTGGATGTGGTTCTCGAGGGGGAACTCACCACTGATTTGTGGCTGCGGGTGCGCCTGATTGACGACGACATAGTTCTGGCCGACGACCGTTACGCCGTGCTGCGCGATGAAATCAGCCGCAGGATTGCGGTCACGGACCCTGGAATAGACGATTTCCGCGACCATCTGCTTTGGCATCCACATCATCCTCACCTGATTAAGGCCGTCATCGAACTCATCACGCTCGAGGAGGGACGGGAACGGGTTCTGGACCAGGTGTTCAGCTATACCGCCATGCGAAGCGTTTCACTCACTCAGAACGGCTTTCTGCTCAACGGACGGCCCTTTTACCTGAGATTAGTGCTGGACCAGGGTTACTGGGCCGAGAGCTTGATGACTGCGCCCACAGACGCCCACCTACGCCGCGATGTGGAACTCACCAAACAGCTTGGCTTTAACGGGGTTCGCAAGCATCAGAAGCTCGAGAGTCAGCGGTACCTCTTCTGGTGTGACGTTTTGGGGCTGGTGGTCTGGGAGGAGATGCCCAGTCCGTACCGTTTCAACACGCTTGCCATTGACCGTTTAGTGTCTGAGTGGATGGAGGTTATCAAGCGCGATATTTCGCACCCCTGCATCGTCACCTGGGTTCCGCTCAACGAGTCCTGGGGCGTGCCAGACCTGCCCAACAACGCGGCCCACCGCAATTATGTGCGGGCGCTGTACTTCCTGACCCGCACCCTGGACCCCACCCGTCCGGTCATCGGCAACGATGGCTGGGAAAACGTAGCCACCGACATGATTGGCATTCACGACTATTCCGACAACCCCGACGAGCTGTTTATGCGCTACGGCAACTTCGAGTCCGCCTCTCAGGTGATTGCCCGCAAGCGCCCCGGTGGGCGGCAACTGGTGCTGGACAACCTCGAGATTGGAAATCACCCGGTCATTCTCTCAGAATTTGGCGGAATCGCTTATTCTGAAGGCGGTGGATGGGGCTACAGCCGCGCCCACAGCGCAGAAAACTTCCTCGAGCGCTATCAAAAACTGCTGGCCGCCGTCTCGAGGTGTGAAGGTCTGGCCGGATTTTGCTATACCCAGCTCACCGATACCTTTCAGGAGGAAAATGGCCTGCTGTACATGGACCGCACCCCTAAAGTGGACATGCAAATGCTCGCTCGAGCGACGGTGAACGCGGTCCCGATTTTGGTAGCGAGTGCGGACACTGGAACCCCTACCGAGAAGCGCGATGAACGGTTTCAGGGGATTGAAATTTTTGGTCCTTAAATGTAGCCGTCTTGGCGAAAACGGCACGTCTTGGACAGAGCGGCACTGTCTGTCTTGACCCAAAGGCAGCACGTCTTGAGCAAAACGGCACTGTCTTGGCGAAAACGGCACCTAGCGGGCCTCGCCGCGTCTTGAGCAAAACGGCACCTAGCGGGCGTCTTGGTCTGAACGGTACCTTACGGGCCAGACCGCCTGCTCGCCTATCGGGCCTGTCCGCCTAGCGGGCCTCGCCACTCGAGCTGAAACGGAAGAATCCCCCTGCTCTCGAGCACCCCTACTCAAATTCACATCCCATTAAAAACCCATGACCCAACTCCAAAACCCCCCACCTACCCCGCTCGAGACCTCTCCTTTCAAGTCTTTTCTGATGGCCGGATACGAGTGCAGCACACACTACGGTGGCTCTGGCTACCGCCACGACCTAGTTAAAGCCACCAAGCACGATGTTCAGGCCGAGGCCGACTACCGCCTGCTCGAGCCATACAAAATCAAAACCGTGCGCGAAGGTATTCGCTGGCATCTTATCGAGAAAACTCCGTACCACTACGACTTCTCGAGCGTGCTACCCACTATTCGGGACGCGCATCGCTGTGGGATTCAGGTGATTTGGGACATCTTCCACTATGGCTACCCAGATGGTCTGGACCCCTTCTCGAGCGAATTCGTGGACCGCTTCCGGGCGCTTACTCAAGCGTTTACCCTTGTCTTACTCGAGGAAACCGGACACTCTCCCATCCTCTCTCCAGTGAATGAAGTTTCATTTTTTGCCTGGGCAGCGGGTGCAGCGGGTTTTTTCAACCCCTTTACGCCAGGGCGGGCCGACGAACTCAAGCGCCAACTCATTAGGGCCTCGCTCGAGGCGATGAGTGCAGCGCGGGAAGTTGCACCCCAGACCCGATTTGTGCAACCAGAACCCGCCATTCATGTGGTCAACACCCCGCTCGAGCGCTCGAGGGCGATGGAAGCAGACCAGCACCGTCAAAGCATGTTTGAAGCCTGGGACATGCTAGCAGGGTTTCAGCAGCCTGAATTGGGCGGTGCACCGGAGTTTCTGGACATCATAGGGCTGAATTATTATCCGGCCAACCAGTGGCAGATTGACTCGGTTCGGATTTCGCTCGAGGACTCACGTCGCCGCCCTTTCCTCGAGATTACCCGCGACATTTACAGCCGTTACGGACGGCCCATGGTCATCACTGAAACTGGGGCCGAGGACCTGTTGCGTCCCGGCTGGCTGCTCCGCATGACCGCCAATGCCGAGCGGATTGTAGAGGCAGGAATGCCGCTGTGGGGCCTGTGTGTGTACCCGATTCTGGACCATCCCGGTTGGGACGACGACCGCAACGTGAAGTGTGGACTGTGGGGCTACGAAGAAGCAGGAGACCGCATCCTCGAGCCGACTTACGGGGCGGCGGTCCTCGAGTGCAGCGAACGGCTCGAGCGCCTGGTTTTGCCCGCTTTGAAGCCGGACTTTGTGTAGGGGAGGATTGATTTCCGGGAGGTTTTGTAGAGGGTTTTCAGTTATTGTCTTGGACAAAACGGCGCTGTCTTGGGCAAGACGGTACCTTCGGGCCTGCCCGCTGTCTTGGGCAAGACGGCACCTTCGG
>JACMOA010000320.1 GCA_014378225.1 Deinococcales bacterium
CGCTGACGACAATTGGCTGGTGATTCACTTTGATGGGCGCAACATCGAAGCCCTATCCAAGCTCGAGAAGCGGCGTGGACAGCTCAAAATGTTGATGCACCGACTCACCAGCAAAAACTTGGTGGAATTAAAGTCGGGTGCAAGCGTGAGTTTTACCCCCACCGCCACCCAGAACCTGAATTTGCCGCAAATTCCCACCCTGATAGAAAGTGGGCGCAGCAGTCCACTGAGTTTCAGCTCGGACGAACTGGCCTTGGTCCTGCAAATGGACGGCGAAAAAACCATCAAGGACCTGCGCCGCTATGAAGGCCGTGAAGGTCAGCTCGAGAGTCTGCTCGAGCGCCTGGAACTCGAGGGTGTGTTGGAGATGCGCGAGGCTCCGCTCAAGCTCAAGGCAGGAATCTCGAGCGACCTGACCGGAATGAGCATGGCCATAGACCAAAGCGTGCTCGAGAGCTGGGAACGCCGTCTGGGCCGTCAGATTTGGCGTGCCAAAGTTCACTTGCCCAGTGGCGTGGAGCACTCTTGCGAACTAATGGCCTCCACCGGAGCGGATACCTTTGTGCTGCTGTCTCAGGACGTGGTGAAACAGGGCGGGGTCAAGAATGGAACGGGGGTTAGGATTTACGCAGAGTAGGAAAATCCGCAGCCCTCGGGGTACAGCAAACGTCGAACGCCAAAATCGTCCCAGACGTTCGGCGTTCGACGTTTGCTGCTCTCGAGCCTTTTGCTTCCTGCCTTTAGCGGCGTGTAGCTGCTATTCGCCCCTAAGCGTTGTAGGTGCTCGAGGCGGTACTTCCCCCGCGTCCGGTCCAATTGGTGTGAAAGAACTCGCCTCGGGGTTTGTCTACCCGCTCATAAGTGTGTGCGCCGAAGTAGTCGCGCTGGGCTTGCAGCAGGCTGGCGGGTGAGTTGCTCGAGCGGTAGCCGTCAAAGTAGGCCAGTGCCGAGCAGAACGCGGGCAGGGCGACGCCGTGTCCAATGCCGATGGCGATGGCTTTGCGCCAGTTGGTTTGAGCATTGCCGATGGCCCCGGCAAAAAAGGGCGCAAGCAGCAGGTTCTCGAGCGCTGGATTAGCGTCGTAGGCGTCTTTGATGTCATTCAAAAAGCGGGCGCGGATAATGCAGCCCTCACGCCACATCAGGGCGATGGAGCCGAAATTGAGCGGCCAGTGGTACTCAGCAGAAGCTAGGCGCATCATCTGATAGCCCTGCGCGTAAGAGCAAATTTTGCTGGCGTACAGCGCCTGCCGCACCATCTCGATGAACTCGAGTTTGTCGCCTTCATACGCGCCCACTTGAGGACCGCTCAGAATGCTCGAGGCCGCTACTCGCTCTTCCTTGAGCGCGGACATGGCCCGTGCAAACACCGCCTCGGCAATGGTGGGCATCGGAGAACCCAAATCCAACGCCGCCACCGAGGTCCACTTTCCGGTTCCTTTCTGTCCAGCGGCGTCCAGAATCACGTCCACCATTGGCTTTCCCGTTTCATCGTCGGTTTTAGTCAAAATTTCGGCGGTGATTTCGATGAGGTAGCTGTCCAGCTCTCCTTTGTTCCACTCGGTAAAGATGCCTGCCAGCTCGAGCGGACTCAGGCCCAGAACCTCGCGCAGCAGGGCGTAAGCTTCGGAAATCATCTGCATATCGCCGTACTCGATGCCGTTGTGAACCATCTTGACAAAGTGACCCGCGCCGTCCGGCCCCACCCAGTCGCAGCACGGCGACCCACCCTCCACTTTTGCGGCGATACCCTGAAAGATAGGTTTGACAAACGGCCACGCGGCTTCGTGACCTCCTGGCATGATGCTGGGACCGTGTAGCGCCCCTTCCTCACCGCCAGAAACGCCCGCACCTACGTACAGCAACCCCTTCTCCTCGAGTTCTTTAGCGCGGCGCTGGGTGTCAGTGAACAGGCTGTTTCCACCGTCAATCAGGATATCACCGGGTTCAAGCAGCGGCTCGAGCTGCCCAATATAGCTGTCCACCGCCGCACCCGCCTTGACCATCAGCATGATACGGCGCGGTTTTTTCAGCGCGGCCACCAAATCTGGAAGCGAATGAACCCCGATAATGTTCTTGCCCGCAGCGCGTCCAGCCATAAAATCGTCCACTTTGCTTGTGGTGCGGTTGTGCGCCGCCACGGTAAAGCCCTTAGATTCCATGTTCAGAATGAGATTTTCGCCCATCACCGCCAGCCCAATTACCCCAATATCTGCCTGAGTCATAATTCCCCTTTTATACTAATTCGGCTGCGCTCGAGAGTGCTCGAGAATGAGTCTGCTCGAGTTTGTGTCAGCATAACGTAAAAGCGGGAAACGCTCGAGTGTTTGTCTGGATTGGGTTTGGGTGGGTCTAACGCTGTCTTGGCCCAATTACAGCACGTCTTGGTCTGAACAGCACCTAGCGGGCCTGACCGCCTCACGAGCTGGGCCGCTTTCAAAAATATCCCCCCTATTTTGTAGGGGGGAACTAAAAGACTTTATGGCTCGAGCTTTTACAGTTTTACACGCTCGTTTTCGCCGCCATTGGCAGGTGTTCCGGTCAAAGTGGCTTTCACAAATCCAAAAAGCTGCACAAACGTGCTCGAGGGCGAATCCCAATACTCCGCGCTCTCGGCGTCAATCTCGAGCACCTCGATAGTGGGGTCGTCCTTGCCGTCTGGAAACCACGCCTTGTTCAGCGGCGACCACAGGCGGTCAATGGTGGCCTGGTCGTGGTACGCCTTAGCCTTGCCTGCGATGGACACGTAACTGTTCTTGCCGGGGTCCGCAAAGGCCACATTGACCTGCGGGTACTCTTCTACCTGCTGGACCTTGCCACTGCTGCGTTTGGTCAGAAAGTAGAGGGTTCCGTCGAATTCAGCGCTCTGAACCGCCATTGGACGGCTCTCGAGTTTACCGCCCTCGCCCTGGGTGGTGAGCATGGCGGTGTGCATTCCCCCTATGAGCTGGGCTAATTTCTGGACCGCTTCGGAATGAGTTTTAGTATTTTCCATGCCTTCAGGCTAGGAATTCGCTCGAGGGTAGACCGAATCAAAGGCACAGTGTAAAGGTCAACTCAAGTGTGGATGGGGGTTTGGTCAAAAACGCACTCATGGTAAACCTCGAGCAGAAAAGACGTTTCAGAAGGTCTTCTCGAGCATCAAACTAAAATTTTGATTCGATAGACTCAAAACTGTTTACGAGTTCGCTCAAGAACTTTCAGAGTTTCAGAAGCCTCGAGAGGCCAGATAACAGCGGATGGCCCCGTAAGAATAAGCACCCTCGAGCGCGTCATAAAGCGGTTTCAACCTCGAGCGTGCTTCCACAGGCAAGCTCTTGAACGCCCGCTCGAGCACTTTGGCGTCTTCAGGGTCGTGGTGGGTGGCTTCTTCAAAGGTGAGTTCACCGTCTGCCACAAACTCGGCCAGATGGTTGAAAATGGTGTCTACGCCCAGACCGCGCTCGGCAGCAATCTGGGCCGGACTGAGGCCACCCTGAGCCAGCTCGAGCGAAATACGTCCGGTGCTTTTTTCGGATTTGGTCCGCACCGGCGCACTCGAGTTTGAAGCCCCACGCCTGAGGCCGTCGTTTCGTACCGCCGCTGAACTCGAGGCCCCCATAAACGACTCGAGCAGGTGAGAATTTGCCCGTTCCCGAGTAGGCGCAGGTTTAGGCTCGACCATTTCCTTTTCCCCGCTCGAGAACCCTTGGAGCACCTCGAGAAATTTGTTTCCATAGTGCTCGAGCTTGACCTTGCCCACGCCCGAAATGCGGCCCAGTGCCGCCAGTGTTCCAGGCAATTCTGAAGCCATTTGCCGCAAAACGCTGTCGTGAAAAATCACGTAAGGCGGCACGCCCTGCGCTTTAGCCAGTCCCAGGCGCAAGGTCCGCAGCACCTCGAAGACCTGAGGATTTTTGATTTCCGGACTTCCCGCCGCCACGCGCTTTCCAGCCCGCTCTCGAGGACTCAATTTCTCTTTCTTAGCTTTGGGCTGCTCTTTACGCAGCCAGACTTCTTCTTCACCCTTCAGCACAGGCCACGCTCGGGGTCCCAACAACAGGGAGCCGTGACCCTCACCGTCAGGAACAAGTAAACCCAGCGTGATGAGCTGACGGGCAATGCCGCGCCACTCGAGTTCGGGAATCTCCTTGCCCACCCCATAGGTGCTGAGCTGGTGGTGGCGCAGCCCTATCGTTCGAGGGTCGTCCTTGCCTAATAGCACGCCTATCAGGTGGCCCACCCCAAAGCGCTCCCCGGTGCGCTTGACGTTGGAAAGAAACATCTGCGCGGCCTTGGTGGCGTTCCAATTTTCGGGCGGAACGTCGCAGGTGTCGCAGTTGCCACACGGCACCGAGGTTTCGCCAAAGTAAGACAGCAAGACCTGCCGCCGACAGCTCGAGGTCTGGGCGTATCCCAGCAGCGCCTCGAGTTTCTGGATTTCCACCCGTTTTATTGCGTCAGGAGAGCCACCACCCTGAATCATCTGACGGCGTCTCAGCACGTCCTGAGTACCGTAGAGAAGTAAGGTGCTCGAGGGCAGTCCATCGCGTCCCGCACGTCCTGTTTCCTGATAATACGCCTCTAAACTGCTGGGCAGGTCCAAATGGGCCACAAAGCGCACATCCGGCTTGTCAATGCCCATTCCGAAGGCCACCGTAGCCACCACAATCACCCCATCTTCGCGCAAAAAGCGCTCCTGGTTGTTGTTTTTCTCGGCGATGCCCAGGCCCGCGTGGTAGGGCAGCGCTTTGAACCCTTCTTTGGAAAGCCACATGGCGTGCTCTTCTACACTGGCCCTGGATAAGCAGTACACGATTCCGGCCTCGCCGTCGAAATCGCGCAGGAACTCGAGCAGTTGCTTCTTTGGGGTATTTTTTTCCTGAATGGCGTAGTGGATATTGGGACGGTCAAAGCTCGAGAGGAAGGTTCTGGAACTTTCCAGGCCCAACTTTTCCCGAATCTCGCGGCGGGTCAGGTCGTCGGCAGTGGCGGTAAGGGCCAGCCGGGGTATTCCGGGAAAGCGCTGATGGAGTACGCTCAATGCGGTATATTCGGGCCGGAAATCGTGGCCCCACTGAGAAACGCAGTGCGCCTCGTCAATGGCAAACAGGGAAACAGGCGCGTAAGTGAGCAGCTCGAGGAAGCGTGGGGTCAGCAGCCGCTCGGGGGCAACGTACAGCAAA
>JACMOA010000321.1 GCA_014378225.1 Deinococcales bacterium
CAGGTTTAACCCAAAAGGGCGCACCAGCTTGAGGTTGAAGGTATTCGAGAGTTCGGTGGGGAGGGCGCGAAGTGCAAAATTGAGCTGCAGTCCCCAAAACAAAGTGGCCGCGCCTACCTGAAACCACTTGGCTTGGGCGCGAAGCCTTCGAGCCTCCTCGCCACGAAAATCCCTGTACAGCAGCCAAAAAGCAAACATGAACGGGGCGAAATCAAACAACAGAGAGGGCAACGGGGTACGCCCCCAGGACTCGAAGTACACCACGTTGAACGGCAGGGCTGGAAACAGCAAGCTCGAGAGGCAGAACAGAAACCAGCCGTGACCCAGCAGGATGGACCCCCTCGAGCGGAAACGGTTGTAGGGGAAAAGCAACAACCGGTAGAGCAGCAGAGTGGTGTTGAGGGCGCTAAAAACTGGGTGGATGTGGGCTACCCAAGTCACATCCAGCGCGGGCGACAGGTCTGCTACCGTAATGGCCGTAGTCAACAGCGTGAGCGCGGTGAGCGCGGCAAATCCCTCGTGAGATTTGTACCAGGCGAGAACTATGCCAAAGGTGCAGTACACCAGCGCTACCAATGCGCCCGAGCCAACCCGCAGACCCAAAAAAAGTTCATTGTTTAGAAACAGAGCCGCTGTTTCCCCGCTCGAGAGCAGCGCCACCCGAAAACCCAGACCTGCCAAATTCAGACGCTCGAGCGGGCGCGGTCAGGGCCAGGGCCAGGAGGGTGAAGACGAAGGGTGAAAATGCAGATTTGAGCATAGTTTTTCTCCAGCTCGAGCGAGGTGAAAACAGCCCGAGCGGTTGTCCGGCAAAGCTTTGAATCTTGCGTAAGGGTGAATAAACTCGGTTGAGTTCTCTGCTCAAAAGCTTAGGGTGCGCTCAAAAAACCCCCCAGAGCCTCGAGTCCTTAAAATTTAGGGACTCGAGTCCCTAAACTCCAATCCTTTCGGGCCTGAAAAGGCAGGATTGCCCAAAAAGCCCGCTAGAGTAGAATGGCGTTCATGTCCACGCTCAAAAAAGATTTGAACGATTTCTCCACCGCTCTGCGCCACTTTCATTCGGGTCTGCTCGAGCTGACCCGGCTCGAGTACGAAATTCGCACCAAAACCAAGCCCAACGCTTTTACGCTGTTTCATCTGGTCACGCAGGAACCCAGTTTTCAGTGGCTGCGTCCCCTGAGCGGCCTGATGGCTACGCTGGATGAAGTCACGGACGCCAAAGCGCCG
This sequence comes from Deinococcales bacterium, assembly GCA_014378225.1. Taxonomy (GTDB): domain Bacteria; phylum Deinococcota; class Deinococci; order Deinococcales; family Deinococcaceae; genus JACMOA01. The sequence continues at coordinate 1,228 of JACMOA010000321.1, forward strand.
CTGGGAAGCCCCCAGGTTCGGGACCTGGAACGCGCCATCAGCGAACTGTTCAGCCCGCTCGAGCCAAAATATGGGGAGTTCAGGCTTGAATATGGACGCTTCAAATCAGACGCTCGAGTGCGCCAAACCGAGAAGGTCTGGCGCGAAAAACTGCTCGAGCTGCGCGGAAAATATCTCGAGGGCGACCTAAATTAAAGTGATTTGCGGAAGTTTACGACCTGTGGTTTTTGACTGTGCTTTGAATAGAATGGCGTCTGTCTTGGTCCAACTTCAGCACTGTCTTGGGATATTCAATACCTACCGAGTCATCCCGCGTCTTGAGCAGAACGGTATCTCATGGGCTAAACCGCTTTCTGGGCCTCGCCGCCGCCTGCCTCCTACCCGCCTCCTAGCCTGCTACAATCCTGCCCATGACTTCAAGCGCTCTACCGGAAGGTTGGCAACCCGCGCCCAGCGGCTATAAACATGTGGTGAGCGTCAGTATTGGGTCTGGCAAGCGCGACGCCCGTGAGGAACTCGAGGTGTTAGGTCAGCATTTCATCCTCGAGCGCATCGGGACCGACGGCGACATGGGAAAAGCGGCGGCGCTGATTGTGGAACTCGATGGTAAGGTAGACGCTTTTGGTCTGGGCGGCGCGGACCTTTCGGTGCTGGCGGCAGGTCGGGCGTATACCTTCCGCGAGATTCGGCGTATGGTGGCGGGCGCGGTTAAAACGCCCATCGTGGACGGCGGTGGCCTGAAAAACACCCTCGAGCGCGACGCAATTTATCAGCTCGAGGGTGAAATCAAATGGAAGTCCAGCAAAGCCCTGATGGTATCTGCGGTGGACCGTTTTGGTATGGCCGAGGCGCTGTGGGGCGTGGGCGCAGAGGTGGTTTATGGCGACCTCCTGTTTGGTCTGGGCCTGCCCATCCCTATTCGCACCCTTGCAGGACTACAAAATCTGGCTCGAGGGATTCTACCCTTTGTGACCCAGTTGCCCTTCAAGTGGTTTTACCCCACCGGAAAAAAGCAGGAAGAATCGGTTCTCAAGAACGCTGGAACAAAATACTTCGAGTGGGCTGATGTGATTGCTGGAGACACCCACTATATCAAGCGCTACGCTCCTGCACGGCTCAAGGGGAAAACCATCCTGGCCCAGACCCTCACCCCCGAGGACCTGGACTGGATGCGCTCGAGGGGCGTGGAAAAACTGATTACCACCACGCCGCAAACGGGAAACCGCATCTTTGCCACCAACGTCCTCGAGGCGTTTTTTGTAGCGCTGGCCGGGAAAGGAAGGGCGCTCGAGCCGGAGGAATACCGGAGTTTTATAGCGCAGATGGGGTACAAGCCCAATGTGGTGAAACTTTAAGGGTTCAGCTCGAGCCACCAGGTACACCACATCGGCTCGAAAGCGTAGCCCAGTTTTTGATTGACTCGCAGCATGGGCAGGTTCATCACCGTGCCACCTGTGGAAGCTTCCCTTACGCCCTCCCGTCTGGCCCACTCGAGCGCAGTAGCCTTGAGCGTGGTTGCCAGCCCTTTTGTGCGGTGCTGCGGATGAATAGCGGTGTGCTCTGACGAAACCTCCCCTTTGCTCGAGGGCCGACTCAAAAGGGTATAGCCCACGATTTTCCCTCGAGCCGCAGCATAAAAAGCCCGTCCAGTGTCCACACTGTCTCTAAAATCCTCAAAACTCGAGAAATCTGGCGTGGTGGTCGGGTTGTAAGGCGCGTCCTTCCAGGTCTCGAGAAAGAGCACATACAACTCCTGCCAGAGTGCCTCCGAACCCGAGTGCTCGAGCGAATTCAGCTCGTAACCGTCCAGAAAAAGTTTCTCCTCGAGTAGCTGGAAACGGCTGTACTCAAAACTCGAGAGCTTCAGATGAGCGCCCCAACTTTGGTAGCGGTTGACTAGTCCAGCGTGCGCCAGGAAATCCATGTCCTGCATGTCCTCACGGACTACGCTTTCAACGGCTCGAGGGGAAAAGGGTGAAACTCGAGTCAGAAAATCCAGGTAGAGCGCACTGTAATGGGCTGGGTTTCCGAAGATTTGAAATCTGAAAACTCCAGAGAGTTCTAGAGGGGGATAAAACAACAGACCCGCCTGAACTTTGCCCTCCTGCTCGAGCACAATTCGACCAAATCTCGAGCCGTATTTCTCGCGGGCTAGAGCGTCTGAATTCTCTATTTGCTGTGGAGAATGGTCAAAATGGTGCAAATAATGTGCGTTTTGCAGCGCAGCAACCTGCGGATAATCGGCGTGCTCGAGGTCTCGAATCATAGCTTCAGCTTAGGAGCACTCGAGTGGAACCGCAAAAATGGGGAATAAGCACAGTAGCTTAGCGCTCGAGGTCTCCCCCACTCGGCCCGCTTTGTTAACCCACCTGTGGAACGCACTCGAGCATCACCAGTTCTGCGGGGCAGAAAGTCCGTACTGGAAAGCCTCCGGTTCCCAGTCCCCTCGAGACCAACCCTTTTGCGCCCAGCTCGAAGGGTTGGTCTGCCACGGTAAAGCCCATCTGAAAGCGCTCTCCGTACCGCGAGACGTTATAAAGCGTCTCTACACCCGGCAGCCTAACCTGACCGCCGTGGGTGTGTCCCGAAAGGGTCAGGCCCACCCAGGCCGGAACTTTGGGCAAAATGTCTGGATTGTGAGACATCAAAAGTGAAGCCACCCCTTGCGACACGATTTCTTGCGGTAGGCCCTCGAGCGTGCGGCCCAAATCGGGTGTTCCCCAGGTGAGGTCGTCCATTCCGGCCAGCCAGAGGTCTTCTCGCACTTGGGCATTGCTATTGTTCAGCACCTTTATTCCTTTCCGCTCGAGCAAAGTGATAAATTCTGGGGTCGAAACGGAGCCGCTCGAGGGTTGGTAGTCGTGGTTGCCCATGACTGCCCAAACGCCCAGCGGGGCGCTCAGCGTACCCAGCAGGTTGGCTAGACTTTGCATCCGCTCAAGGGGAAGAAGTCGGCTTACAAAATCCCCAGTGATGAGGATGAGTTCAGGGTTTTCGCGCCCTGTTGCCTCGAGCCAGGGTTGAATGTCGCGCTCGAGCCGCCAGCGGTCAAAGTGCAGGTCGGTCAGGTGGGCCACCCGCAGCGGAGCCTTTAACCCCGCCAGTGTGACCCGGTGGCGGTTCACGGCAAAGCGGTGGCCTTCTGCCCAGGCGTAACCAGAACCCAGCGTAGCCAGCAGACCTGTGCCAATCAGGGTTTTTAGAAAAGTGCGACGGGTAAGCATGGCTCGAGGGTACGATATTTCTATGAGTCCTTGCAGTATCATGTGTAAGATGTGTACACTTAAACCCATCACACGCTCGAGGCCACCCGGCAATTCATTTGGCTTAAGATTTGGGCTTACAGTTCTAGAAGCACACGTATATTCATCTCACAAGTTTCCTGATACAGTCGCTGTGGAGGCTACAATGACTCAAAAACTTATTGGAAAAGTTGCACTGGTTACGGGCGCAAGTGCTGGAATTGGCAAGGCGTGCGCTCTAGCACTGGTCGCTGAGGGCGCGAAAGTAGTGTTGGTGGCGCGTCGCAAAGACCGTCTAGACGAGCTGATAGCCCAGATTCAGGCATCGGGCGGCCAGGCGCTGGCGGTGGTGGGCGACGCTCGAGACGAGCAAACCGCACTCAACGCGGTGGCAGGGGGCCTCGAGAAGTTTGGCAAAATCGATATTCTCATCAACAACGCGGGGGTGGGGAATTACAAAAATCTGGTGGACACCAGCGCCGAGGATTACGACGAGATGATGGACTCCAACGTGCGCTCCACCTTCCTGTTTTCCCGCCACGTCGTTCCTGGCATGATTGCTCAGAAATCCGGCACCGTGCTGATGATTTCGAGCATGGCTGGAATCTACGGCTTTGGCGGTGAAGCGGTGTACTGCGCCACCAAATTTGCCCAGGTGGGTTTTGCCCAGGCGCTAGACAAGGAACTGCGCTCACACGGCATCAAGGTGGGCCTGATTTGCCCCGGCGGGGTCAAAACCGAGTTTGCGCTGGGCAAGGGGCGCACCGAGGATAGCGTAGCGCAATCCGGGATGCTCGAGCCGGAAGACGTGGCCGCTGCTACCCTGCTGGCCTGCACCCAGAGCAGCAACTCGAGGATTATCGAAATTCAGATGCGAACGATGGACGAAGCCCTGACTTGACAGACGTTCTTTAAAAGTTGAAAGCGGCGAGGCCCGATAGCAGCCGTGTTAAAAGTCAAGCTCCCACCTCGAGCTTAGTCATGTCCACCCAGGGCTTTCGGTCCCGCACGATAGCATTCAGAATCACCAATAACTTCCGCATACACGCTACCAGAGCCACTTTCTTGGCCTTTCCAGCACCTACCAGTCGGTCATACACCACCTTCAAGGCAGGATTCCAGCGAACCGCCGCCCACGCACTCATGAACAGTACGTTCCTTACATTCGCCCGACCTCCCCGCACAAACCTCACTCCTCGGTGGGAACCGCTGTCATGGTTCATCGGCGCAACCCCCACCAAAGCGGCGATAGCTTCCCGCGAGGTGCCGCCCAGTTCAGGCAGGCTCGAGAGTAAGGTGGCTGACACGATGGGTCCCACACCGGGAACACTTTGTAGCAGGGTGTCTAAAGTTTTGAGTTCTGGGTTAGACCGCACGGACTCAAGCATCTGGGCATTCAGGTCCTCCACCTGGGATCCCAAGAATTCAATCACCGCTTGCACACTCGCTCGAGCGGCCTCGTCTCGAGTGCTGCCC
>JACMOA010000322.1 GCA_014378225.1 Deinococcales bacterium
GACAGCGGACAGGCCCGAAGGTGCCGAATTGTCCAAGACAGCGGACAGGCCCGAAGGTGCCGAATTGTCCAAGACAGCGGACAGGCCCGAAGGTGCCGAATTGTCCAAGACAGCGGACAAGCCCAGGCGGGCCACCACTCGAGCCACATTCCAGCCCGCGCCCCCGGCTTTGGCAATCCAATGGTCTTCAGTACGAATGAAATCGGTGAGCGCTTCTCCGGTGCTGATAAAGCGTGCAAGCATGAGGGGAAGCATAGCATGAGGGGTCCGCTCGAGTAGAGGTTGCGTACTATCATCAGGAGATGTCCAACACAAATTCTCCCGACTCTCTACACGGCGTTACCCTAGAGAAAATTTTAATCGCCCTCGAGCGGCATTATGGATGGGAAGAATTGGGACGGCAGGTTCCTATTCGCTGTTTCCAGAGCAACCCCAGCCTGTCCTCGAGCCTGAAGTTTTTACGTAAAACCCCGTGGGCGCGGACTAAAGTAGAAGAACTGTATAAAGAAACAGTGCGCTCGAGCGCTGGCTTAAACCCTTAAGCTCCGCTCGAGCACACTGTTTTTACTACTTGAATCTTGCTCTTTAAAACAGGTTAACCCTCTCCGCGCACTGGCTCGAGGATAACTACGCCCAGCGCGGGAACCAGAACCTCGAGACTCTGCTCCCGGCCCTGACTGACTACTCACTGCGGCTCGAGCATTCCTTCATTGCCCTTGTTCGCGCCCCAGTATTGGGGGCTGTCCGTGCTGAGAATCTGGCGGTAAGGAATATTTTCCGGCACGCCGATACGGTAAAGGTCGCGCTGCACTGGGGTAAAGTTGCACACCACAATCAGGTAATCCTGGGGGTTGTCCAGGTCGCGGCGGATGTAGGCAAACACGCTCCGGGCGGAATCGTCGGCTTCAATCCACTCAAAGCCGCCTGCAATACAGTCCCCGGTATGCAATGCAGGCCGGGAGGTGTACAGGCGGTTGAGGTCTCCTACCAACTGGTGTGTGCCTTTGTGCGAAGGGAAATCTAGCAAGTGCCAGTCCAGGCTATAGTCGTGCTGCCACTCCTGCCACTGCCCAAAGTCCTGACCCATGAACAACAGTTTCTTTCCGGGCATGGTCCACATGTACGCTAGAAAAGAGCGCAGCCCCGCAAATTTTTGCCACACATCTCCCGGCATCTTGTCCAGTAGGGCGCGTTTGCCGTGAACCACCTCGTCGTGTGAAATGGGTAGGCAGTAACTCTCGGAAAAGGCGTACACCAGATAAAAGCTAACCTTGCTGTGCTCGAAAGGGCGGTAGATTGGATTGCTCTCAAAATACACCAGCGAGTCGTTCATCCAGCCCATACCCCACTTGAAGTCGAAACCCAAGCCGCCCGCAAAGGTGGGAGCAGACACGCCAGGAAAGCTCGAGGACTCCTCGGCAAAGGTCAGCACGCCGGGATGGTACAAATGAATCAGCTCGTTCATGCGCTTGAGAAAGCCTATGGCCTCAAGATTTTCGCGCCCGCCGTAGATGTTGGGAATCCACTCGCCCTCGCGCCGGGAGAAATCCAGAAACAGCATCGAGGCCACCGCGTCCACCCGGATGCCGTCAATGTGGTACTTTTCACACCAGAATAGCGCGGACGCATTGAGAAAGTTGACCACTTCAGCGCGTCCGTAGTCAAAGATGTGGGTTCCCCAGTCCATATGTTCGCCCTTGCGGGGGTCGGCGTATTCGTAACAGTTCTGGCCGTCAAAGTAGGCCAGACCGCTCAAATCTTTGGGAAAGTGGCCTGGAACCCAGTCCACCAACACGCCCAGGCCTTTCTGGTGCAGGTAGTCCACAAAGTACATGAAATCCTGCGGGGTTCCAAACCTCGAGGTGGGGGCAAAGTAGCCGGTCACTTGATAGCCCCAAGAGCCGTCAAAGGGATGCTCGGTCACGGGCATCAATTCTACGTGGGTAAATCCCGCCTCGAGAGCGTAGTCGGCAATTTTATGGGCCAGGGTGCGGTAGTCCAGAAAACTCCCGCTCGAGTCTCGCATCCAGCTTCCCAGGTGAACCTCGTAGATGCTGATGGGGTCCTTACGGTGGTCTTCGTGGCGCTTCCCTAACCACTCGGCGTCGTTCCAGGTGTAATCGTTGATGTCCCACACCACACTGGCGGTTCTGGGGCGCAGTTCCATGTACTTGCCGTAAGGGTCGGACTTCTCGAGAATGCGGCCATCGGCAGCGCGAATCTCGAATTTGTAGGTTTCGCCCAGCGGCAACTCTGGCAAAAAGATTTCCCAGACCCCAGAGCCGCCCAGGGAGCGCATGGGAAAGCGCAGTCCGTTCCAGCCGTTGAAATTGCCAATCAGACTGACCCTTGCGGCGTTGGGCGACCAGACCGCAAAAGCCACGCCCTGCACACCGCCGTGCTCGAGCGGATTGGCCCCCAATTTCTCGTAAGCGTGGTGGTGGTCACCGCGCCCCAGCAGCTCGAGGTCAAAGTCCGACAGCGTAGGGGCGAAGCTGTAGGGGTCACGGTTTTCCAGAGTATTGCCGTCGTGAAAGGTGATGCAAAGCTTGTACTGCTCGAGGTTGGCTTCCGCCTTCACAATGGCCCGGTAAAACCCTTGCTCGAGGATTTTGTCCATTTCATGACGCCCGCCGGAAGGCAAAACCACCTCTACGCTTTTGGCGTCTGGCATCCACGCGTGAATCACGGCCCGTCCATCCTCGAGCGGGTGCAAACCCAATACCCGGTAGGGGTCGTAGTGACGGCCTTCAACCGTTTGGTAAATCTCGTCCCAGCTAAAAAGTGCCTCTAAATCGGACATGGGTTACTTCTCCTCGAGTGTGAATTCCAAATGCCGTGGTTTGCGAGTCAGTATAGAGGAATGAGTGAGGTTCGCTCGAGAGTGGGCGGGATGGCTCGATAGGCGAGCAGGCCCGCTAGGTGCCGTTTTGCTTAAGACAGTGTCACATATCCAAAGACGGTGGGAGAGTGAAATGATTCTCGAGTCTTTTGTGCTCGA
>JACMOA010000323.1 GCA_014378225.1 Deinococcales bacterium
AAGGTTTTTAGGAAAACACCCTCGAGATGGATGCTGCCGTCCCAAGGCAAAAGCCGCCCCTTTGGTAGTTGTGGGGCTGCTGTGGAAGATTTTCCAGTCTTCAAAAAAACCAAAGCGGTTAATCGAGTGGTGGATAACGTGGCCTCGAGCTTATACTGTCCTCATCGCTTGTTCCTGAAGTTTTATGAGCGCTGTTCAGACTCTCGAGACTTTGCCTTTTCCGCTTTGGCCCTTTCGGTTTTGGTTCGGTCCAGTAGTTTGTCCGCATAATTCTCGAGCTGTGGGGCCAGAAAACGCTCCTGCACAATTTTAAGCAGGGTAGTGACTAGAATTCCGGTAATAGCCCCAGTGATGTTGGTACGGTTTTGTTTGCCCTGCTGCACTTGAACCAGCTTAGCCTCACTTTTGAGGTCGGCTTTGGTGACCTTGCCACCGCGCCCGGTGCCTCGCTCTATGTACACCTTTTTAACTTTTCTTCCGCGCCGTCCCAGCAGCAGGCCCAGAAGGAAGCCTCCTCCGGCAGAGCCACCCATGTACTTGAGCGGCTGGGCCTGCACCTTGACGTGCAAACTGGTGAGTTGCACCAACTCGTCCACACCTGCTTTCAGCCGTTCGCGGGCCTCGAGCGCCTGGGTACGTTCATCTTTAGCTTGCTCCACAATCGTCTCAGCCATCGGTCTTCGCCCCCAGTCGTTTGATACCGATGAAAGCCAGAATTCCAGCGACCAGCAGCGAAACGGCGAACATCACAAAGGACGCTCCCCAATCAGGCAACTGCAAGGCTATCAGGACCTGATAAAACCCGATGAGCAGGAAAACAACTGCCACGCCAATGGGACCCAGCGCTGCCAGAAGCAGCACCACGCCCAGCCCTTTGGCCTTGATGATGTTTGAAATTTTCCCGATAAACGAGCGAGACTCAATCTTAACCAGACTGAGTGCCGAGTCAAAAATCTCGACCAAGACTCCACCAATACTTTTATTTTCTGTAGCCATAAAATACTCCAATCCTGACAGCCATCATAATATCTCAATCTCAAAGTACGACATCACCCTGCTGAGGGTTTCTTCAGACAGGGGTCCGGCAACAATCCACACAACTAGAGCGAAAAGGCTCGAGTAAGGTGAAGGCTCTTCTGGGCTTCAGTCTAAGCGCTCAATCATGAAACACACACAGGGTAGGCTTGCAAACGCATCCATTCTTTTAACCCAACCCCAATCCAACATGAATCCACCCATACCGTTACCCACACCCTCAGGGCGCACTTTAACCCAACTCACCAACACCTGGAAACTCACCGCCCTGCTGTACGACCTGTGGCGGGTGCGCTCCCTCTCGCTGCTAACAGGTCAGCCCTTTTCCCTCGAGCGCGAACTGAACCTCATGCTCGAGTGGACCCAGCCTAAAGCACTCGAGCGCTGGTTAGACGTGGGAACGTCTACTGGAAACTACGCCAGGGCGCTTTCTACAAGCGGCGCACAGGTCATAGCTTTAGATTTTTCTGGCCCCATGCTCGAGGTGGCACACTCTAAATCAGAGGCTAAATCTTCCTCACACATCATCTATCGTCAGGACTTTCTGGAAAATCTCACCTTTGAAAACAGTGAGGGGCCTTTTGACGGCATCGCGGTGGGCGCGACCCTCAACGAGTTTTGGGATACCCAGGTGGCGCTCGAGCGCATGGCACATTTGCTTAAACCCGGTGGGCGGCTGTTTATGATGTACCTCACCGAGTCCAAAACAAGTCTGGGACGCTTGATACAAAGCCCATTGGCCGCATCTGGGGTGCGCTTTCCCCTCCGGAAAACTGTCAAAGAGACCCTCGAGAGGTGCGGAATGCACTACGCCCGTGGAGAGCAGCACGGCGTGGTGGTGCTTGAGTTGTACCTTAAAATCTAAACGGTTACAGAGTTTCCCGTAAAACCGTATGGTTTTTGCAGCTTTGTGGTGAGCGGTCTGGCCCGGAAGGCGAATAGGCCCGATAGGCGGCCCAGCCCGTGAGATGCTGAAATTGGGCCAAGACAGTGCCGCTCAGATTAAGACGCCCGTTAGGTGCCGTTTTGTTCAACACAGTGCCGTTCAGACCAAGACGCGGAGCGAATGGAAAGAGGCAGGGGTGTTCACGAAAATGAAAGCTTTGAAGGAAAGCGGAAAAGCTGTAATGTTAGCGAACACCCCTGTAAAATGTGAAGTGTTAAGAAGTGGGTGTGGTCAAGTAGAGGGATAGGCTGCTATGCTCGAACGGATAGGTGTTGAACGTTTGCGACGTATCCGGCTTTGTAAGAATTAAACAGGAAAAACCGCTCCTCTTCACGCAAGCTAAAAAGGGTTTTGACCGAGGTGTCTTTGATGTTGGGAAAGTGGAATACGCCAAAAATGGACCTTCGCGGCACCCCTCCCACGCTAGCCATTGGCGTATGCCGCGACTTAACCAGGGCGCACTCCAAAACCTTTTACCTGGGGAGCCGCTTTTTTTCGGCGCTCGAGCGACAGGCGGTGTGGGCCGTGTACGCGGCCTGTCGTAGTGGAGACGACATCGCCGATGAACTCGAGGCGGCTGAGGCCCGAATACAGCTTGAGGGTTGGTGGCTGGGAGTGCAGGGTGCTTACGAGCGCAGCTCGGAGGATGCGCTTTTTCAGGCGCTGCACTGGGCGGTTTCAGAGTTTCCCATTCCGCTGAGCGCCTTTTACGAGTTACACCAGGGCCTGCTGATGGACCTGGAGGGCTACCAGTACCAAACAATGGCTGACCTCGAGCTGTATTGCAGGCGGGTAGCGGGCGTGGTGGGCTGGCTGATTGCGCCTATCTGCGGCTACAGCGGTGGAGAAACCACGCTCGAGCAGGCACTGATGCTGGGCAAGGCGATGCAACTGACCAACATCCTGCGCGACGTGGGCGAGGACCGCACCCGTGGACGGCTGTATTTACCGCTCGAGCTAAGGCTCAAGCACGGTGTCACCGACGAGATGCTGCTCCAGAGTATGGTGACGCCTGAGTACCGCGCCCTGATGCTCGAGCTGATTGAACTGGCCCGGAGTTGGTACAAAGCGGGTGAGACCGGAATTCCCGCCCTGAAAGGCAGCGGAAGGCTGGCGGTCTCGGTGGCGGCGCGGGCCTACGCGGGCATTCTGGATTCGCTCGAGCGCAACGGCTTTGACAACTTTTCCCAGCGTGCTTACGTTTCGGGGCGCAGGAAGCTGATGTTGATTCCCCAGGCTTGGTGGAGTTTGCACAGGGTTTGAGGGTAAAGGGGTTTGAGGGTAAAGGGGTTTGAGGGTAAAGGGGTTTGGGGGTAGTGGGTGGCGCTCGAGCACAAAGGTTCTAGAACCCCCAACAATCGGTCTTCGCCCGGTCCACCAAAATGAAACCCATAAAAGCCGACGTGAACCCAACACGTCGACTTCCGTATTCCACCCTCGAGCGCTTAAAGCAATCCCTTTACCACGCGAACCACGTTTTCAACACTAAAGCCAAACTTCTCGAACAGGATGTCCGCCGGAGCGGACGCGCCATAACCGTTCATGGCGATGACCGCGCCCTCGAGT
>JACMOA010000324.1 GCA_014378225.1 Deinococcales bacterium
GGCGGTATCACCCCCGGACTTTACGGCTACGAAGCCGGACAAAGCGGGGTAGGGGACCTGTTCGGCTGGATGGTGGCCCACGCTACACCACCTGAATATCACGCTCGAGCGCAGGAGCAGGGAGTCAGCATTCACCAGATTCTGACCGAAGAGGCTGAAGGGCAGGCGATTGGAGAGCACGGACTCATCGCGCTGGATTGGTTGAATGGCAACCGAAGTGTGTTAGTCAATACCGAACTCAGCGGCGTTTTTGTGGGCCTAACCCTGGCCTCTCGGGCACCCGACCTGTACCGCGCTCTGCTCGAGAGCACCGCTTACGGCACCCGCACCATTCTCGAGGCGTTTGAGGGGAGTGGGGTTCCGGTCCACGAACTCATCATCGCCGGGGGATTGATGAAGAACCCCTTACTGATGCAGATTTATGCCGATGTGACTGGGCGAGAACTGAGTCTGGTGGCATCACACCAGGGAGGAGCACTGGGCAGCGCTATCTTCGCAGCAGTAGCCGCAGGGTCATATCCCGATATTTACCAGGCCGCTCGAGCGATGGGGAAGCACCACAAAGCGGTGTACAAACCGATTCCCGAGAACCAGAAAGCGTATGACCGTCTGTACGCCGAATACAAGCTGTTGCACGACTACTTTGGCCGGGGGGCAAACGAGGTGATGAAACGGCTCAAAGCCATGCGGGCTGAGGTTTTGCTCGAGCGGGGGTAGGGTTTTCAGTTTTCAGTTGTGAGAGAAGCAGACGTCAGAGGTCAGACATCAGAAAATGCAAATACAAAGGTTCTCGCTCTCATACCCTCATATCCACTCCACTCGAGGCCCCATGCAACATCCCGAACTCCGCCGTGAACTCGTAGACCTTCACCTCGAGCTACCCCGCAATAACCTGGTGTCCTGGACGGGCGGCAACATCAGTGCTCGAGTGGACGAAAATCACCAGCTCATCAAGCCCAGCGGACTGCGTCCCCAGCACTTAACACCGGAAAGTATGGTTCTCATGACGCTCGAGGGAGAAGTGTTAGACGGTGGTCTCCAACCCTCGAGCGACGCCGCCACCCACGCTTACATTTACCGCCATATGCCGCACATTGGCGGTATCGTGCATACCCACAGCCCGTATGCTACCGCCTGGGCTGCCGTGGGCCGCGAAATCCCCTGCGTGCTCACCGCGATGGCCGACGAGTTTGGCGGACCTATTCCACTGGGCGGCTTTGCCCCCATTGGCGGCGAAGAAATTGGGCGTGAGGTGGTGCGAACCCTCGAGAATCACCCCAGCCCCGCCGTCCTGATGCAGAGCCACGGGGTATTTACGATTGGAAAGACGCCAGAGGAAGCGCTCAAAGCGGCGGTGATGTGTGAGGACGTGGCTAAAACGGTATTTCTAGCCTTTCAGTTGGGAAATCCGCTCGAGCTGCCTGAAGGAAGCATCGAAAAACTGCATCACCGCTATCAGAATGTGTATGGGCAGAAGTAAACGCTCGAGACCGTACTTATTCAGGAGTTCCCATGAATAATCTTTCTCCCTCTGAAATCTGGTTTGTGTGCGGCTCTCAGCACCTCTACGGCCCCGGTCCACTCGAGCAGGTGAGAAGTCACGCGCTCGAGGTGGCCCAGTCGCTGGACAGCTCGGGGAAACTCCCGATTCCCGTAGTGTTCAAAGGGTTGCTCACGACTCCCGAAGAAATTTACGCCCTGATGCTCGAGGCCAACAGCAGCCCGTTTTGTGCGGGAATCATGGTCTGGATGCACACCTTTTCGCCGTCCAAGATGTGGATTCGCGGCCTAAGCATCCTTAAAGTTCCACTGTGCCACCTGCATACCCAATACAACCGGGACCTTCCGTGGGACAGCATTGACATGGACTTTATGAACCTCAATCAAGCGGCGCACGGAGACCGTGAAGCGGGCTTTTTGCACACCCGTATGGGACTCAAGCGCAAGGTGGTGGTGGGCCACTGGCAGGATTCGGAGGTGCTCGAGCGCCTGAACAGTTGGGTGCGGGCGGCGCGGGCATGGCATGACTGGCAGGGCGCAAAGTTTGCCCGAATTGGCGACAATATGCGCTACGTGGCCGTCACCGAGGGCAACAAGGTCAGCGCCGAGCTGCGTTTTGGCTTCTCGGTCAACACCTACGGCGTGGGCGATGTAGTGGCGCGGGTTGAAGCAGTCACAGAGTCCCAAATCAAGGCGCTGCTCGAGGAGTACCAAACCTCTTACAGTGTGGCCCTAGACCTACTCGAGGGTGGAAACAAACGCGACTCACTGGTGTACGCTTCAAGGCTCGAGTTGGGACTGCGTGCTTTTCTCGAGGAGGGCGGATTCAAAGGCTTTACCGACACTTTCGAGGATTTGCACGGGCTGCGCCAGTTGCCTGGACTGGCCTCCCAGCGCCTGATGGCAGACGGATATGGGTTCGGTGGAGAGGGCGACTGGAAAACGGCGGCGCTACTTCGGGCCTTGAAGACTATGGCGCACGGTCTCGAGGGCGGAACCTCCTTTATGGAGGATTACACCTACCATCTCGAGCCAAGAAAACATCAGGTTTTAGGGTCTCACATGCTCGAGGTGTGTCCCAGCATCGCGGCCTCAAAACCCCGGCTCGAGGTGCATCCACTCATTATGGGCGGCAAGGAAGACCCGGTGCGCCTGGTGTTTGACGCCACC
>JACMOA010000325.1 GCA_014378225.1 Deinococcales bacterium
TTACGTTCTAGCAAATTACGTTCTAAAATGGTCCTGATGAAGCTCACCGATGCCCACTTGCTCGAAGCCGCCGCCCAGTTTGAAACCCCACTCTATGCCTACGATTTGGCGACTCTAAAGCGCCAACTCGAGCGGGTGAAAAACGCCTTTAGGGGGGCGCGGCTGTTTTACGCCATGAAAGCCAATCCCAACCTGACCCTGCTTGGTCATATCCGGGCGGCGGGTTTTGGCTTCGAGTGCGTCAGCCGGGGTGGACTCGAGCGCTGCATCTATCTGGGGTGCTCTGGGGAAGACATTCTAGTCAATGGCCCCGCTAAATCTGCTGGAGAGTACGCACGCGGCGCTGAGCTGGGAGCCACCTTCATCGTGGACCGACCCGGCGAACTCGAGCGGCTTCCTCCTGTGTCCAGAATCCTGATTCGAGTCAATCCGGCGCTCGAGGTGAGCACCCACGACCATCTGGCGACGGGCGCGGCGCATTCCAAATTTGGGGTCACGCTCGAGGACATTCCCGCTACCCTGACCCGAGCGCGGGAACTGGGCCATAGGGTGCGCGGTCTGCACCTGCACATTGGTAGCGCCATCCGGGACGCCACGGATTTTTCACTGGCCTTTGAGAAAATAGCGGCCCTGGCCCAAACCACAGGTCCGCTCGAGGTGCTCGATTGCGGCGGTGGCTGGGGTTTGGACGCTACACTCGAGGACATTGCAGAAGTAGCCACTCGAGCAGCAGCGGCTTTTGGCGCTCAACTCTGGGTAGAACCGGGGCGCTTCTTGGTGGCGGAGTGTGGTGTTTTGCTGTCTCGAGTGGTAGGTTTCAAAAAGACCGCCCGAAATTTCGCACTGGTAGACGCAGGGATGACCGAACTCATCCGCCCCATGCTGTACGGCGCAGAGCATCCGGTTCGGGTACTTTCAAGCTCGAGCGCCTCGACTCAGACCTACGATTTGGCCGGACCCGCCTGTGAAAGTGGCGACGTTTTGGCCCGAGGGGTCAATCTCCCCACGCTTACCGAAGGAGATTTAATCGCGCTCGAGCAGGCGGGAGCGTACTCGAGCGCGATGTCTAGCCACTATCTGACCCGTCCGCATCCGGTGGAAGTGCTGTGGGATGGGCAGGAGTGGCAAACCATTCGCGCCAGGGAACAGGTGGAGGATTTGTGGCGACTCGAGTTACCCAAGTTACAACAGGAGAGGGAGCGCCCTAAACCTGTGGATGATGTTGACGTGCAGGCGTCATCTTGAGTTTGCGCCGCCCTTTTGGGTGTTCAACAAGCGCCCAGTGCCATTAAAACAAGTCCTGGCAGTTTTACCCCGCCCTCGAGCGAATTTTTGAGTTTCATTTTTTTACACCGGTCTCGAGCGGTGGGGTTCCGTTGGATGGCTCGAGTAAACTGTGTTTATGCGAGTGGCCGTTATCAGCGATGTACACGGGAACGCTTTTGCGCTCGAGCAGGTGATTGGGGACCTTCGTTCAGAGTCGCCGGATTTAATTCTCAATCTAGGAGACCAGGTTTATGGGCGGGCTGACCCCGCTCGAGCGTTTGAAATGCAGCGCAATTTAAGGGCGGTGGAAGTGCTGGGAAACTGTGAACTTCTGCTCGAGGGTGAAGACGCATTAGCAAGCTGGATTAGGGGTCAGATACCGCCTGAATCGCTCGAGCACCTGACGGGGCTTCCCCTGACAGCTCGAGTTCTGGACGGCGAAATTCTGGCCTGTCACGGCGATTTGACCGACCCTAACGGACAACTATTCTGGTCCTGGCAGGGCGGGCCGTACTCCACCGAAACGATTGTGCGGCTGCCGCAAAATGGGCGCTCGAGCACGCGCCGGACGCTGAGGAGGAAGCAGAGTTTTTGCTCAAGGGTTAGAAAGTTCCAAACAAAAAAAGACGCACCGAAGTGCGCCTTTACTGAAAACCTACTTCCGATAAGTCGGGTCTAAAATCTTCTTACGCAGTCGAATATTCTTCGGCGTAATCTCTACGTAATCCTCTTCCCCAATGTACTCGAGGGCGTCCTCGAGCGTGAGTTTACGGGGCGGGGTCAGACTCATAGCGTCGTCATTTCCGCTCGAGCGCACGTTGGTCAGTTTTTTGTTTTTACACACGTTGATGTTCAAGTCGTTTTCACGGCTATTTTCGCCCACAATCATGCCGATGTAGACTTCGGTGCCGGGGTCAATGAAGAAGGAACCGCGCTCTTGCAGTTTCCAGATGGAGTAGGCAAACGCTTCTCCAGCTTCCATCGCAATCAGGCTGCCGTTCTGGCGCTGCTTGAGGTCTCCGGCCCACGGTGCGTAACCGTCAAAAATGTGGCTCATGATGCCCTCGCCCTGGGTCATGCTCAGAAACCCGGTGCGGAAGCCGAAGAGGGAACGCGACGGAATTTTGAATTCCACCTTCACCCGGTTGCCCATCGGCTCCATGTTGACCATCTGACCCTTGCGGCTCTGGAGAATTCCAATCACGCTCGAGGAAAAATTGTCTGGCACGTCAATGACCAGGTGCTCAAACGGCTCGAGCTTCTCACCGTCCTCGTCTTCACGGGTGATGACCTGTGGAGCGCCCACCTGAACCTCGTACCCTTCGCGGCGCATGGTCTCGAGCAGGATGGAGAGGTGTAGTTCTCCGCGTCCAGACACCAGAAACTCGTCGGCACGCAGTTCTTCTACCCGCAGGGACACATTGGTCATCACTTCGCGCGTCAATCGGTCACGGATGTGGCGGCTGGTCACGTACTTGCCGTCTTTGCCCCCAAACGGTGAAGTGTTGGGCGCAAAGGTCATGCTCACGGTGGGTTCGTCCACGGTGATGACGGGCAGGGCCTCGGGTTCGGCAAAGTCGGCTACGGTTTCGCCAATCTGGGCGTCCTCGATTCCGGCCAGCGCCACGATATCCCCGGCGCTCACCTCGTCCATCTCGATGCGCTTCATGGACATGTGGGTAAACGGCTGAACCACCCGGCTTTTGGTCATGGTGCCGTCTTTGTGCATCAATTGCACGAATTCGCCCTTCTTGACTGTGCCACGCTGCACCCGTCCAATCACGATGCGGCCCAGGTACTCGTTGTAATCCAGGTTGGTCACGACCATCTGAAAGGGTGCGTTGACGTCCGCGGGTGGGGGTGGGCAGTGCTCGAGCACCATATCAAACAGTTCGTGGAAATCATCCTGAGGATTTTTCAGGTCTTTGTAAGCCTTGCCTTCCCTCGAGATGCTGTAAAGTATCGGGAAATCCAGTTGCTCGTCGGTTGCACCGAGTTCGGCCATCAAGTCAAAGGTCAGGTTGACCACTTCGTCCGGGCGAGCGTCCTGACGGTCAATCTTGTTAATCACCACGATGGGGCGCAGTCCCAGCTCGAGCGCCTTACGCAGCACGAAACGGGTCTGGGGCATCGGGCCTTCGGCGGCATCAACGAGGAGCAAGCAGCCGTCTACCATACCGAGTACGCGCTCCACTTCTCCACCGAAATCGGCGTGTCCGGGGGTATCTACGATGTTGATTTTGACGCCCTTGTACTCCACGGCGGTGTTCTTGGCCAGAATAGTGATGCCGCGCTCCCGCTCAAGGGCGTTGGTATCCATCGCCCGCTCCATGAGTTCCTCACCGTGTGCCTGAACCGAGGTTTGCTTGAGAAGCCCGTCTACCAGGGTAGTTTTACCGTGGTCTACGTGGGCGATGATGGCGATATTGCGGTATTCCATGAATTCTCCTGAGGGGCCGCCTTGTTGCAGGTCGGCCTGATTTAAACTGCTCCAGCTCGAGTGGGGTCCTTAGAGTGCTCAGAACTCGAGCGCGAAGCCAAAAGCTAAACTGCAAATTACAAGCCCCGCGTCATGTCCACGCAAGCAACACAAACTTCCGTCGGCGCTCGAACGTCCCGGTAAGGGTTTTAAGGCTCTCTTAAGTTCTCGAGCGCTCCAAAGGAAGGGAAAGAGTCCTCGAGCAGCCCAAACTTTTAAAGTATAGCACAGGTCAAACTGGCGGGGAGATTTTAGATAGGCCATCGAAGCTGGGCTTCGATGCTCGAGTATTTTCCATTTTGCCTCGGTTCACCTTATCGCCTAAACTCTCCCTCTCTAACGTCAAATCTACGCATCAACGCACGCTCTGAACGACCCCTTCACAATGTATGACCGACTTGGTCCAGTTGTCTTGGACAAAGCGGCACCTATCGGGCCTGTCCGCTCCACTCGAGCTGTTACCGCAACTTTAAGGCTATGAATAAGCCTATGAAACCGCAACGTGCCTCAGAGTGGAGTGGATTGGAGAAAAGGGAAGGTCATTGAAACGCCAGGTAGGTCCTTTGAGTGTGCCGCCCGTTGGCTTTCAGGACGTGCTCGAATGAGCCAATGGGCAAAAACACCTCGGAGAAAATACCGTTATAGTCTAATCCAAACAGCCTCTAGCCCTTCACCACGATATTGACCAGCTTACCCGGCACATAAACCTCTTTAATTACCTCAAAGCCCTCGAGAAAGCGGCCCACGTTTTCAGCCACTTTAGCCGCTGCAAGGATGTCTTCTTTTCCCGCGCTCGAGGAAACAGTCATTTTGCCGCGCAGCTTGCCGTTAACCTGAATCACAATCTCGAGTTCGTCTCTGGTCAGGGCAGACTCGTCAACAGTAGGCCAGCTTTCCAGGTGAATGCTGGTTCCTGTGCTCGAGGTATGGCTCCAAATTTCTTCGCTGATGTGTGGCGCAAACGGGGCTAAAATTTTAACCAGAATCTCGAGGGCCTCGGTCCAGACAGGCTTCTCAAGCATTCCTTTTGTCCGCTTGGCCCGTCCTAAAGCGTTGGTCAGTTCCATCATCGCGGGAATGGCGGTGTTGAAACTGAAACGCTCGAGGTCCTCACCCACTTTTTTCAGGGCGGAGTGAACCGCAAAGCGCACTTCTTTTTCAGTAACACTCTCTAGTGGCTCGTTAGGGCTGGTTTCATCAAAATACAGGCTCCAGACCCGGCCCAACCACTTATAGGGTCCGGTAATTCCGCTCGAGTTCCACGGACCACCCATCTCCCAGGGGGCCAGAAACATCAGGTAGAGACGCACGGTGTCGGTGCCGTATTCGGCTACCAGATTGTCCGGGTCTACCACGTTGCCCCGGCGCTTGCTCATCTTTTCGCCGTCCTCGCCCAGAATCATGCCCTGATTTCTGAGGGTCTGGGCAAATTCGCCAAAGTGGATGAGGCCAATGTCCCGCGCCGCTTTGGTCCAGAAACGGGCGTATAGCAGGTGCAAAATTGCGTGCTCGATGCCGCCGGAGTACACGTCGGCGGGCAACATCCGGTTTACTTTCTCTGCATTGATGGCACTCTCGGAATTGTGCGGGTCCAGATAACGCATAAAGTACCAGCTCGAGTCCACAAAGGTGTCCATCGTGTCGGTGTCGCGCTCCGCAGGGCCGCCACAGCTCGAGCAGACCGTATTTTTCCAGGTGGGATGCAGCTTCAAGGGACTCTGACCCGTGGGTAAGAACTCCACGTCGTCCGGCAGAATCACGGGCAACTGGTCTTCAGGAACTGGCACCGCACCGCACTTCTCGCAGTAAGTGATGGGAATAGGGGTTCCCCAGTAGCGCTGACGGCTAATCAACCAGTCGCGCAAACGGTACGTGATTTTCGCTCGAGCCACACCCACACCCTCGAGCGCGGCAATACTTTCATTGATGAATTCCTTACCCGCCTTCATTCCGTCCAACACGCCAGAATTGACCAGAATTCCGGGGCCGTCGTATGCCATTTCCATGCTGCTCGAGTCGAATTCTGTGCCGTCCTCGGCCCTGGCAATCACCCGAATGGGCAAATTAAACTTACGGGCAAACTCAAAATCTCGAGCGTCACCAAAGGGAACGGCCATGATGGACCCGGTTCCGTAAGTAGCCATTACGTAGTCGGCAATCCAGATGGGAATGGGTTCGTTTGTCACCGGATTGGTGGCGTAACTGCCCAGCCAAACGCCTGTTTTCTCACGGCCTTCAGCGGTTCTTTCGATTTCACTCTCGAGCTTGGCCTTCTCGATGTAGGCGTTCACGGCCTCAAACTGTTCGCTCGAGGTCAGACTTTTCACCAGCGCGTGTTCAGGGGCCAGCACCATGAAGGTTGCGCCGTACACGGTGTCCGGGCGGGTGGTGAACACGGTGATGGGGCCGCTCGAGCTGGCAAA
>JACMOA010000326.1 GCA_014378225.1 Deinococcales bacterium
GGTGTGAATAGCAGCGCTATCTTGTACTGTGGAAGTGGCGTGACGGCGGCTCATAACGCGCTGGTGCTGGACGAACTGGGTGTTAGGCCCAAACTGTATGCGGGAAGCTGGAGCGACTGGATAAGCTACCCTGAAAACCCCATCAAAACTGGAGGCAGACCATGATTATGGTTGTAGGCGCGGGTCTGGCGGGTTTGACCGCCGCTCGAGCGCTCAAACGCGCCGGGAAAGAAGTCAGGTTGCTCGAGGCGCGGGACAATGTGGGCGGGCGGGTTCGTAGCCGCACGCTCGAGGGCTTTAACACCGACATCGGTTTTCAGGTGCTGTTTACCGGGTATCCGGCGGTAGGGCGCAACCTGGATTTGGAGGCGCTAGATTTGGTGGCGCTCGAGCCGGGAGCTGTGCTGATAGGGGGAAAGGGCCGCTCTACTCTAGGAGATCCTTTCAGAAGCCCTCGAGACTTTTTGCCCACCGTATTTTCCCCGTATCTGAACGTGCTGGACAAAGCCAAAGTGGGTCGGTTGGCCCTCGAGCTGAAAGTGGGAGACGCCAGTGACCTGCTCAAAGGTCCAGACTCGAGCACCGAAGATTTTTTGGGCCAGTACGGATTCTCGAGCGGCGCAGTTGATTCTTTTTTCCGACCCTTCTTCGGCGGAATCTTCCTTCGCCGGGACCTCCACACCTCGAGCCGACTATTTCGTTACTACTTCAGAATGCTGATAGACGGCTCCATCGCGCTGCCACGCGGTGGAATGGGCCAGATTACCCGCCAGTTGGCGCGGGGTCTGGACGTTGAATACGGCCAAAAAGTGGTTTCTCTCGAGCGCAACCCCTCGAGCTGGACTTTAAAAACCCTGCGTGGAGATTTTGAAGCGGAGCAGGTGCTGCTTTGCGTGGACCCGCCCGAACTCGAGCGCCTGACCGGACTCCAAAATCCTTTCTCGAGCGTGGGTAGCCGCTACCTTTATTACGCCTCGAATGAACGGCTCGAGCGCTCCAATAAGCTGTTACTCAACGCAAGGCCAGGAACGGTCAACAATGCACTGTGGCCTTCCAACTCGGTGCCGGAGTACGCCCCAGAAGGCCGTCATCTTTTGTCGGTCACGGTGCTCGAGGACTTTGAGGCTGACGAAGACGTTCTGGACGCTCGAGTGCGAAGTGAACTTTCCCAGTGGTATCCGCCGGGCAAGGTGGAAAAGCTGCGCCTGCTGGGTTCGGACCTGATTAAACACGCTCAGTTTGACCAGCCCGCTGGATACGCCTCTAACCTGTGGGGACACGCTACTGCGCTCGAGAATGTCTTTGTGGCCTCAGAGTTAACCTCTATGAGCAGCATTCAGGGTGCGATGGAAAGCGGCGAAAAAGCGGCGGCGGTGCTGCTCGAGGATGTGATGGGACTCAGCCGCTCGAGGGGGTCGTAAAGGAGTTTGGGGTGCAGGGGTGCAGGGTGTGTTGATTGCGCTCGAGGGTGGAGAGCAGAGGAGCGGCCCGGCCCGGAAGGTGCCGCAGTTGGGCCAAGACAGATGGGGGGATGGGGCGAGAAGCCGTTCGCTTGCAAATCTTCGCTCGAGCGCCTAGAACTTCCCCATGCGTCCCGAATACATTCTTAAACACGCCGCACTTTTGGCGGATTACTGTCTCGAGGTTCAGAAGGGCCAGCGGGTTTTGATTGGGTCCAGCACCCTGGCCTTGCCGCTGGTGGAGGAGCTTTTTCGGGCGGTGCTCGAGCGGGGGGCCGAACCCATCCTCAAACTCGAGTATCCGGGTCAAAGCTCGGACTACACCCGTCTGGCCGACCTCGAGCTGTTGAGTACGGTTCACCCGACCCGTTTGACGGAGTTGGAAAGTGTGCACTCAAGCCTGCGAATCCTGACCCCACACTTGGGAGTCCCGGTGGAGTCCGCTCGAGTGCAGCGTCAGAATCAGGCCAACACCTCACTCAATGAGATTCGCCGGGGTAAGCGCTGGTGTATCACGCTCTATCCCACCGCTTTAGGGGCAGAACTGGCCGAGATGACCTACCCGGAATACGCCGATTTTGTGGCCGGGGCGATGTTTCTGAATTTCCCCAACCCGGTGGCAAAATGGCTCGAGGTGCGCGAGTTTCAGGCGGGACTGGTGGAGCGCCTGTCTCGAACCAAAGAAGTACGTCTGGTGAGTGCGGAAACGGATATAAAAATGCGAACCGACGCTCGAGTGTGGCGCAATTCGGACGGACTTCGCAACATGCCCAGTGGCGAGGTGTTTACCAGCCCGCTCGAAGACAGCCCTGAGGGAACCATTTTCTTTGACGTTCCCACGATGTACGCAGGCCAGAAAGTTTCTGGAATTCGGCTCGAGCTAAAAGGGGGAAAGATTGCTCGAGCAAGTGCGGAAGAAGGAAATGAGGTTTTACAAAGCGCCCTCGAGACGGACCCTGGAGCGCGTTTTCTGGGTGAAATCGGTATTGGCAGCAATTACGGAATTGGGCGTTCCATCCGCGAAATTCTCTTTGACGAAAAAATCGGCGGCACGGTGCATCTGGCAGTTGGCTCGAGCTACCGCGAGTGCGGTGGACTGAATGAAAGTGCCATTCATTGGGACATGATTTGCGACTTGCGGAAAGGTGGCGAAATTTGGTTAGATGGCGAGTTGTTCCAACGGGACGGGGTTTTTGTTTGACGCTTATTTTATAAACAGGTGAAGTTTGATTTAGTATTCTAACTCTATAAAATATTGGTTATGGGAATCCCAAGTCAAATTATTTTGCTTAAGAAAATTTTCGAAGAAAAGGAAGGATAGGTTCTCAATCGACTCTCCTGGAAGCCAAATGCAACTACATTCATCACACATATAAATCTCTATTTGAGTTGGAGTGAATAAATACTTTATCAAGACACCGTTTGCGCCATCTCTTGGAC
>JACMOA010000327.1 GCA_014378225.1 Deinococcales bacterium
AGCGCAAACCATCCAAAAACCAAAAACCAATAACCCGCGACCTGGCCCAAAAGGTGCCGTTCAGGTCAAGACGCAGATAGGCCCGTCAGGTGCCGCTTTGTCCAAGACAGCCGGAGGCGCAACACTCGCCACTCAAGCGCCACCCCAACGCTATACGGTATGCTGTCCCCATGCCAGAAGTAGACATCAGCAACGACGTAATTTTGGGCATCGCCAGCCTCACGCTCGAGCGCATTCCCGGCCTGGAACCCATCTCGCCCCCACTGGCCATGCCGGAAGTGCTCACTGGAAAGCGGGCCAAAGGCTTCAAAATCGAGCGCAGCGGCAGAGACGTGACCGTAAACGTGACCGTCAGCACCGAGTACGGGGTCAATATTCGCAAAGTTTGCGAAGACGCTCAGAAATCCATTTTCGAGAACATCGAAGTGATGACTGGACTGTCGGTCAAGGCTGTGAATATTACCGTACAGGCGGTCATGATTCCTAAAGGGTCCTAAATCCTTTTGCAAACGTCAAGCGCCAAAGACAGGTTAGCGTTTGACGTTTGCAAAGCGCCCAGCGCGTCCAAAGTTTGGCGACCCTAAACTAAACTTTCCACTCGAGCTACCGGAGCTTCTTCCTGAGTTTGCACCGGCGTCTCGAGCGGGTAATCCTGTGTATTGCCTTTGCTCATCACTCCAGTTTGTCCGGTGCGGCTGTCCACGCTGTAGTGCTTTTGTGCGGCTCGAGACTTATAAAAACGCACTCGAGCGGGAATACCCATCGCAATGGCGTGGGGTTCCACTGGGCGGTTCACCAGAGACCCGGTGGCAATCATGGAATCGTCGCTCAGCACGCTTCCGGCCAGAATGGTGGCGTGGTAGGTGATGCGGACCCCATCGCCCACCAGTGTTTCCTTGAGTGTCACATCCGCCGTCTCGAGCACGCTGTGGGTGTGGCTGTAGATGTTCACATAATCTGAGACGCTCACCCCGTGGCCCAACTTGATGCCGCCGATGTCGTCCAGCAGCACGAAGCGGTGAATCACCACATCGTCGCCCACCTCGAGATTGTAGCCCACCGAAAATTCCACGTTTTGCCAACATTTGAAGTCGCGGCCCACCCTTTTAAAGATGTGCTTGGCAAGGATAGCCCTAAAAGGGATACCGAGCGCCGGATTCTGACCCGCCGGGGTGAGGTCGAAGCACTTCCACAGCCACAATAACGGCTTCACTCGAGCGAATTTTTCCATGTCCGTTGCCACGTAATATTCGGCCTCAAGCGTGGTGTTGCGCGGGTCCAGTGCCAGGGCTGTTAGTGGTGCGGTCGAGCGGAGGTCCTCCAGCGTGCGTCCGTACTGAAATTGCGCCAGCAGTTCACACACCAGCTCACTGCGGTTTGTGCTGGGGTCGCTGAGCTGGGCGTCCAAATCGGTCAGGAACGCGCTAAACGCGGTTTGGGCGGGGGTGGGGAGGGGAACGGTTTTCAGCCAGGACATGCGGTTTCCTCTCGAGCGGTATCTTAAAACCGCTCAGTATAGAAACTTTACCGGATAGGTCATTTGGTGCTGTGTGATGGTATAGCCATTGAGAATGATTCGCGTAGGGTTGCGTTGCGTTGGGATGGTTGGGTTTTGCGCTTCCGGCTGTCTTGGACAAAGCGGCACCTGACGGGCCTATCCCAGACAGCCGGAAGCGCTCCTTCAACCCGCTCGAGGGGGAAACACACTCAACTCCCTCACCCGTCCCTGCCGCCCTCGAGTGAGCAAAAACACCACGGCTTGAGCTAAATCTCGAGGGGAAATCCAGCTCGAGGGGTCGGTGTCCGGCATGTCGCGTCGGTTTGCAGGAGTGTTAAAGGCCCCCATCGGGTATAAAACTGAGGCGCTGAGGTTGTCGCTCAACTCGAGGTCCAGCGCCATGAGGAAGCTCGAGACTGCCGCTTTGGACGCGGTGTACAGAGCCGCGCCTGCACCCTCGCCTCGCTTTACCTGCCCCGCTGAGATGCCCACGATGGCCCCGTTCCCCTGGCGCTCGAGTTCTGGAAGACAGGCTTGAACGGTATAAAACAGGGTATAAAAGTTGGCGCTCATCATCGTTTCCAGGTCTTCTTGCGTAGCGTCCCGCACCTTTTGCATCGAAAACGCGCCCACGGTATGCACCAGGCTCGAGGCCCCTTTGATGTGTTTCCTTAGGTCTTGCGCCCCCTCGAGCGTGCTGAGGTCAGCACTTGTAGCGGTGCCTTCTCCCAGACTTTCCCGTGCCTGCTGAGCGCCGTCTGCCCGTCCCACCAGCACCAGCTCTGCTCCCTCCTCGAGCAGCGCCGCGCCTATCGTGTGTGCCAAAGCGCCGCCCGCACCGGTCAGAACAACTTTCTTGCCCTCGAGTATTCTAATTTGGGTCATGGCTTTATTGTGCGGTAAAACCAGATTTTGAGAAAGGGGTAGAGGCGAGAGAACGCTAAACTAAGCATGAAACTCGAGCGGTAGGTTTTTGGCCCGAGTGCTGTCTATTAGGTTCCTCGAGTGATACCATTTAACCGATGAATACACCTGATTCTTCTCCCATCTCGACCCCCGATTGGGTCAAGGACGCCGTTTTTTACCAGATTTTTCCAGACCGCTTTGCCCGCTCGAGCCGGGTTCCCAAGCAGTCCAACCTTCAGGATTGGGGGGAAGCTCCACACCCTCAGAAGTACCAGGGTGGGGACTTGCTGGGCGTGGTAGAGCATCTGAACCATCTTTCACACCTGGGGGTCACAGCTTTATATTTCTGCCCGGTGTTCCAATCAGCCTGTAACCACCGCTATCACACCCACGATTACTACAAGGTAGACCCCATGCTGGGCGGTAACGCGGCTCTCACAGAACTGCTCGAGGCGGCGCACGCACGCGGCATGAAAGTGGTTTTAGACGGGGTGTTCAACCACGCCTCAAGAGGGTTTTTCCAGTTCAACGACATCCTCGAGAACGGCCCCCACAGCGCCTACATAGATTGGTTTCACATTCAGGAGTATCCGCTGCGTCCGTACCACGGGGCCGAATTCGATGCGGGGTATTCTGGCTGGTGGGGCAATCGCGCCTTGCCCAAGTTCAATACCGATACTCCGGCGGTGCGCGAATATCTGTGGTCGGTGGCCGAATACTGGATTCGGCAGGGTGTGGACGGCTGGCGTTTGGACGTGCCAGACGAGATTGACGACGACTTTTTCTGGCAGGAATTTCGCCGCCGGGTCAAGACCGCCAACCCCGAAGCCTACATTGTGGGCGAAATCTGGGAAGACGCCACCCGCTGGTTGCGCGGCGACCAGTTTGACGCGGTGATGAACTACCTGTTCACCCGCCCTGCCATTGGTTACTTTGGGGCGCAAACCCTACAATTTGCTACCTTCAAGGAAACCGGGTACAAGAACCTGATTGCCCTGAACAGCGCTGAATTTGGCAGACGTATGACCCAGGTCCTCGAGCTGTATCCCAGAGCCATCAACGAGGCGCAGCTCAACCTGCTGGGTTCGCACGATACCCCACGCTTTCGTACCGTGACGGGCGGCGACGAGAGCGCTTACCGTCTGGCTACGCTGTTTCAGATGACCTATGTGGGCGCACCGTGCATCTACTACGGCGATGAAATTGGGCTATTTGGCGGAGCAGACCCTGACTGTCGCCACGCTTTTCCCTGGGACCGGTTGGAGGGCTGGAACATAGAGGCGCTCGAGTACACCCGCAAGCTGGTGGAGGCCCGTAAAGCAAGTGTGGCACTGTGCCGGGGAGACTTTAAAGTGCTTCAAGCCGAGGGCGACCTTCTGGTTTTTGAGCGTGTTCATGGCGAAGCTCGAGCGTATGTTCTGTTCAACGTGGGTCAGGCCGAGGTGTTGGTGAGCGTGCCGGGAATGGCCGCAGGAAATTATCGGGATGTGCTCGAGGACAGGGTTCTCGAGACTCAAAACTCGAGTTTTGTTTTGGCTCCGCGTACTGGGAAACTTTTGGTTCGGGAGTGAGGGACGCGCTCGAGCGCTAAACTGAACCCATGAGTTCTCCTACTAATCCTGCTCGAGCACTGGCGGCTCGGGTTTTAAACCGTGTGATTTTTGAGGGCGCTTACGCCGCCCCTGCACTGGACAGCGCCCTGGACCGGGGAAAACTTCCGGCTCGAGACGCGGGTCTGGCCACCCATCTGGTGTACGGAACCCTGCGCTATTATGCGGCCCTGGAAAAGGTGCTGGCCCCCATGCTCAGCGAAAAAACCCCGCCCAAAGCTCGAGTTTTGCTGTTGATGGGTGGGTTTGAGAAATTTTACCTTGAGACTCCGGAACACGCGGTGGTCAACGAGTATGTGGAACTGGCCAAAGTGGAACTGGGCAAACTGAGCGGCGTAGTCAACGCGGTGTTGCGCCGGGTGGCGCGGCCTGAAGACCCTTACGCTCTGCCAGACGCTCTACGCCTCGAGTTTGAAGCCATTTATGGGGAAGCAGCAGACGCAGTGATGCGGGCGCTGCTCGAGCCGTCTCCGTTGTGGCTGTGGTGCTCGAGTGAGGGTGTAAAACTGCTCGAGGAGGAGGATGCACTTTTAGAAAAGCCCATCGGCGAGGTCTATCAGGCGGGGCTGGGCATGTCCCTGCGCTCGAGCGAGGCATACAAGCTGGGGCAGGTGCAACCCATCAATCCGGCGTCTCTGGCGGTGGTGCTCAGTTTGGGCGCACTCGAGGGCCAGAAGGTGCTGGATTTGGCCGGAGGTAACGGCATCAAGGCCAGTTTTATGGCTCGAGCAGGGGCGAAAGTTACCAGTGTGGATTTGGACCTTCGCAAGCATGAAGTGGCGCGGAAAAACCTCGAGCGGCTGGGTCTCGAGGTGGATTTTGTGGGGGCGGATTTAACAAAAGGTAATGCGGCTCTCGAGTCTGTCCCATTTGTGCTGCTGGACGCGCCGTGCAGTGGAACCGGAACTCTGCGTGGACACCCCGAAATCAAACTACGCTTTGAAAAGGTCAAGCTTGAGGAGTTGGTCATTCTGCAAGGCCAGATGCTCGAGAATGCTGCACAGCAGGTTGAACCCGGTGGCCTGCTGGTCTACAGCGTCTGCTCGGTGGTGCGGGCCGAGGGTGTGGGTCAGGTGCGTACTTTCCTCGAGCGCCACCCGGAATTCAGCACCGAAGATTTTGAGTGCAGCGTTCCCGTAGCTCGAGCGGAAGTGGGCGTGTACACCGTGCCTTTGGGCGGTCTGGATGGCTTTTACATCGCCCATCTCAGACGAGACCTGTAGGGGCAATCTCACGCGGTTGCCCTCATGGTACGTAGCCATTCGCCCCTACAAAAGACGCTTTCCTGACTTTAAAATAACTCCATGCGTCGCCTGACCCTCCTCCCTTTCCTACTCCTCTCGAGCGCCCTGGCTCACGAGGGCCTGAACATCGAAAGTGGTTCTTTAGCGGGTGCGGCGCAATCTTCAGCGATGGTGTTTGTGTACATTTTTGTGGGCGTGTTGCTGGTCAGTGTGGGCGGTCTGATTTATTCGCTGCTCAGCGCTCGGGGGTTCTTTTCTACCGCTCGAGTGATGGGAAGTAGTTCTGGAGAAGCGGTGATTGGCGGTGGACCTCATATTAGACTGCCCTCGAGCGCTGGGGTAAAGGTAAAAACACCGTGGCCGCTGGCTTTTGGACTGGTAGCCCTCATCTCGAGCGTGGTGCTGGCCTTTGGGGTGCATAACTATCTGACTTTACAAAATCCGCCCATCTTTCCCACGGCGGTGCTGTATAAAACGGGCTGGCAGGTCAGTTATGGGCGTGGAGCGCTCGAGAAAATCATCACCGTTTCGGCGGGTCAAATCAGCTATTTACACCTTTCGGCTCAACCCGAGGGAAAACGGCTCGAGCTTCCTGAACTGGGTCTGCGCTTGCCCCTGGTCAAAGGTCAGCAACAGGACGTGCAGTTTGTGGCCCTGAGAGCTGGAGAATACCGCTCGAGCAGCACGCCCACCTTGATTATTCGTTCGCTCGAGCCTCAGGAGTATGCCACTTTTGCGAGGCGTGAGCGCTGAGTTCTCCTCCTGGAATGGGTTAAACTGAGCGGCATGAATGCCCAGCCATTTTGGAGAGTTCACGCTCGAAGGGTGCAGAAACTGGCTCGAGCGCTGAGTATCAGCCTGATTCTGGGCCTCTGTGTCTCAGCTTGTACCCCGGTTAACCTTCCGCAGTTGCCTGGAACCGTACCGCCTAAGCCTGACCCTATTCCAGACCCAAAACCAGACCCAGTGCCAGACCCAGTTCCAGACCCAAAACCAGACCCTCTTCCAGACCCCACTCCGGTGCTTACTCCCCGCCCAG
>JACMOA010000328.1 GCA_014378225.1 Deinococcales bacterium
AACGCGGGCAGGCCCCACGGGTCTGGATGGCCCGGTAGGTGCCGTTCTGCTCAAGACGTGCCGTTTTCACCAAGACAGCAGAACACGTAACGGAATCAATCGGAATCCGTATGAGCTGTTCCAGGGCAGAACAGAATTATGTTTTAGTTGACTAGAAAGAGCGCAAAGTTTAAACCTTACACCAAGTTGCCTTGAAGAAGTTCCATCTCTTCAAGGCCGAGTGGAGCGAGAAGACCAGAATACCGGGTTGCTGTTTTGTATTTCCATTCCGGTGCTTTTTCCGGGGTGGAAAGTCAGTGTTGGCCCTCTGGTATTACGCTCCTTTTGGAATTTTTCAAAACAATTTGGGTAGTTTACGCCACCAGGGGATGAGTTTACGCTCGAGCGCTCGAGCTTCATTGCGGGCGTGGGTCAGTTCGAGTTGCGAGAGTGCTAGAGAGCGGCGAACTTTTCCAAGCTCCACATCCTGTTGCTCGAGCCACAAAACGGCGGCCCTTAATACCTCGGGGCTAGGGTTGGGTGTCACCAGGGACAAGCGTAGCCTCTCAAACTCTCCACGACTGCGTTTGAGGGGTTCTCGGCCTGACCCTGAAGTGGAACCTTTGGGTGAAGCTGGCGTGAGCGTGGCCACCCGTTGTACAGCCTGTTCTTCAGAAAGACCTCGTGTAGCCTCGTCAGCCAGCACATTTCTGAGGGCCTGCTCAGGGCCAAGCTCGATGGGCTGAGCTTTAGCCTGGGCGTAAGCTCGAGCGATGAGGTAGAGCACTTGAGCCGACACCGTTTCGCTCCTCACAGTTTCAGAGCTGAGTTCGCGCCACAGAATAAGCCACATTCGCAATTGGTTACGCCCCATACCAATCATCGTGCAACCCTGCTCAATGCTATATCCAGATTGCTCTTGTAAAGGGATGCTCGGTGCGCCGTTCATCGCTCTTCTCCCTGCATCTCCTGAGGGTATTGCTGCTGTTTTTGCCGCCCTATGATGGTCACACCTTGCGGCACGGTTTCTCCCGAACGCGCCCACGCCTCGACTTGCTCGAGCGGAATGTGGTCTGAAGCGTGCTTACCGTAATACACCTTCTCAACAGTGAGGTCGGGACCTATCAGAAACTCAGCCGGCAGACGGGTAAACTCACCATTGATGGTACTGCCGCTGGCCGTTCCAAAGCGCCATCCCTTGATAAAATCTGGGGTAAAGTGGCTGCGAAGAGCATTCCACAGGGAGCGTTCGCACCCGTATAAATCGTGAATACTATCGTCAGGGTCAGCGAGAAGGGGAAACGGAGGATTCTGGCGACCTACATGAGCACGCATATGCTCGAGCGGTGAGCCAAACACCCCGACCACCTCCACCCTCATAGCGCGTAAACGATCTCCCTGCTCAATCAGGTCGTGAACCCGTAAGTTACAAAACGGACAGCCTGCATGGCGAAAAAAGCTGAGCATGGTTTTTTTACCGCGCAGCATCCCCAGCGAGAAAGGCTGGTCACGAAGGTCAGGCAATACGAAGAAAGGGGCTTTGCTTCCCTCGAGCAACCGTCCACCCTCGAAGGCGGACTGATTTGACTCGTCCAGTTCCACAAGGCCCAAGCGTTCCATCTTGAGAACCGAGAGTGCAACCTCGTCCCAGGGCAACGCCAAACCTTGCATCACATCACGTAAAACCTGAGTTTGCTCCAGTTTACCCAGAATTTGCCAGTCTAGCTCCTCCAGACTGCTTGAGCGGGCGCTGAACTGACGCGGGTCACTCGAGAGGCGGAAAGCGAATAGCGGACTCAAATGAGACGCTCCTGCGGCCTCTAAATCGTCGCTACGCTGTGCCAAGTTCTGTAATATCTGGTCGAGTGCAACCCCCGGTTGCACAAACCCCACCGGGACGCCTTCCCTGGCCTCGAAGCTGAACTGACCCTGGTCGAGGTTGAAGAGCGGCAAAAGACCCATCTCTACTCGATGGATTGTCGCCTGCTGAATGAGGTCTATCGGTACGCTCGAGCGGGCTAGCCGTTCAGCCCAGTCTGCTCCCTCGGTTTCACCAAAAATCTGCTTCCTCTCCACTCCCAGCGAAAGCAGGATGTCGCTCAGTCGAGGTGCAAAGGGAGTCATAATTCGGCCTATTGACCCGCGAAGAAACAGCAGGTTGGTATTGAAGCGGCTGTCGGTGTAGCGCAGCCCCAGTACACCTGTTCCGCGCACGGCTTGTAGCGTTGCCAGCACATCGGCGAGTGGAATAGACGCGAGATTGCCCTGCATATTCTGGGATGGAGTATTGGCATAGTTTGTCGAAGTTTCTAACATGGTCCCTCGTGGACACACTCTGAGTGTCACCTTATCGTGATGTTGCATCAACTTTAGACAGATAAATAAATTCTCTCCGAAAACTTTACAGTAATAAACTTATTTTAGAGACGCTGAGAAACAGGTTTCGAGACCCGGATAGCTTATAACTCATTAGAGAGGATACAGGTTTAGGAGAAACACATGCTGTACTTATAAAAAGCATTACCCGCTCGAGCGCATTTTGGATGTCCTTACAGCTTCAAGGTTTAAACACTTTAATGTTCAAACCTTGAAGCGCAAACCTCGTTGTTGGTAAAGACGTCAACAGCGCATGGAAGGTACCCTCATCCAGCATTTTATGAGGCGTAATCATCGTACCTTGCGCTCGAGCCGCCCTCGAGCGGAGATTGACCGGGGGAAAGATTGGGGTGAGTGCCGATTTGAGCGGGTAAGATGGGGTTATGATTACCCGCTTGAAAATTGAAAACTTTACCGCATTTGATTCCCTCGAGCTGGACTTTGGTGAGGGAATTCATGCTTTTATTGGAGCAAATGGGACGGGGAAGACACATCTGCTAAAAATTATGTATTCATTAAATAATGGGTACGTTCACAACGGCTCTTATATTAATATAGAACATTTTAAGTTTTTTATGGCCTTCCAACCAAACATAATGAATAACAAGAGTTTACTTAGGGACATCAATAGATATTCAGATGTTGAAGTTAATATCAATACTACTTCAATAGGCTTGAGAATTTTTGCTAACAATAACGTAATGCCAAAAATAAAAAGTACAGACGACAGTTATGAGAGTCTAGACAATGTTTTGAGAGTAGTATTCATACCTGTAAAAGATATGCTCGGAAACGCTAAAGGATTTCAATCATTATTTCGATTAAGAGAGATAAGTTTCGAGACAGTTTACGACGACATCCTCACTCGAGCATACTTACCTAAACTAAAAATCCCAAACCCCAATTATAAACCGCTGCTCGAGAAGATTGAAAAGTTTATTGGTGGGAAAGTGGAATCTCGAGATGAAGAGTTCTACCTCATCACAGATAAAAAGGCGCTCGAGCTGAGTTTGGTGGCGGAAGGGTGGCGCAAGTTTGCGCTGCTCTGGTTACTGTTGCAAAATGGTTCGCTCGAGGGGGGAAGTGTGCTGTTCTGGGACGAACCAGAAGCCAATTTGAACCCTTCGGCGCTGCCTTTATTAGCCCATATTTTGTTGCAGCTCTCGAGGGAGGGTGTGCAGGTTTTTCTGGCGACCCACAGCTATGTTTTGCTCAAAGAATTAGATTTGCAAAAAAAGGAACACCCTGTAAATTACCACTCGCTTTATTTTGAGGACGGCGAGGTTAGGGCCAGCACCGCTCAGGATTATGATGATATTCAGCACAACTTGATTGAACAAGAAAATGTGCGTCTATATCACGCTGAACTGGGTTATCTGCTCGAGCCGGATGAATGACCATTCTGGTTGAAGGTTCGCTCGAGTTCGACTTTTCAGCCGCCATCCGAGCCTATAAGTTTGATGACCCCAAAACACACGGTGCGGGCGCTTTGAAACAGGTGGATTTTATCGTCGAGTGGGAAAAGGAAATCTGGCTGCTCGAGGTCAAAGACCCAGAGGACAGCGCCATTCCTGCACAGCAGAGAGCTGCTATCCGGCGCAAGCACAGACGCAATTTGCAGCTCAAGAACATGCAGGCTACAGATGCTCACTTACAGAAATTAGCTGTGTACGACGAGAAACTGATGGTGGCGTATGGTGAAAAAGACCGTGATAGTTTTTTGTATCTGTATCTACGCGACCAGATGCAGCATAAACCGCTCAAATTCATCGTTCTGATTGGTATGGAGCGCCTGAGCACCCGCATTCTGGAAACGGCAACCAAAGGTTTGAAGCGTTCCTGTGCGCTCGAGGGGCCATTTAAGGGCGGTTGGGTGCGTCTTTATTTTCAGAGTATTCAGGTCCTGAATCTGTCGGAGTGGCAAGACCAATACCCGCAGAGTCCCATCAAACGACTCCCTACCTGACCCAATTCCTAAAAAAGCCTTCTACAATAAACAGCACTCATGACCCAGACTGAAACTCAGACCGAGAAGCCCGTGTTTCACCTGCCAGACCCGCGCCATTCGGATAAAATGCCGCCCGGAACCTACCTGAACCGCGAACTGTCCTGGCTCGAGTTCAATAACCGGGTCCTGGCCGAAGCCCAGAATGCCAAAAATCCTCCGCTCGAGCGGCTGAAATACTGCGCCATCACCGGAAGCAACCTGGACGAGTTCTTTATGGTGCGGGTGGCGGGACTGCACCGCCAGATTGCGGCGGGAGTGGCTACACCGTCGCCGGACGGCCTGACCCCTGCTGCAAACCTCGAGCTGGTGCGCGAATACACCCACCGCACCATGTCCGAAGCGCAGGAAGCGGTCTCGGATATCGTGGCCCTGCTGCGGCAAAAGGGCCTGATGATGGCCGAGTTCGACGATTTGAGTCCGCTCGAGCGCCAACACTTGCGTGAACACTATCTGGCCGAGATTGGCCCGGTGCTGACCCCGCTGGCGGTGGACCCCAGCCACCCTTTTCCTTTTGTGAGCAATTTGTCCCTGAACATTGGCGTGATTCTCGAGGAGGACGACGAGGACGAGTTCGCAAGGGTTAAGATTCCGGTAGGGGTACTGCCCCGTGTGGTCAAGTTGCCGTCCGGTCAATTCATGCTGCTCGAGGAAATCATCGCCGCGCACCTGAATGAACTGTTCCGGGGCCGCAAGGTCAAGAATCACTTCGTGTTCCGCGTGACCCGCAATACCGACTACGAGTTCGACGAAGACGAGGCCGAAGATTTGCTGGCGACCATCGAGGATGGACTCAAGCGCCGCCGCTTTGGTTCGGTGGTGCGGCTCGAGGTAGAAGAAAAGCTGGACCCAGCAGTGCTCGAGGATTTGTGCAGCCGCCTGAATGTGCAACCCGCCGACGTGTACCCCCAAAACGGCATTCTGGGCCTGAGCGACCTGATGAGCCTGACCGGACTCAACCCGGAACTCAGTTTCCCAGCGTTTCAGGCCAGTGTGCCAGATTTGGCCCAGGATTCTGGCGATATCTTCCAGACTCTGCGAAATCAGGACATCTTGCTGCACCAACCCTACCAGTCCTTCGAGGGCGTGCTTCAGTTTCTCGAGGCCGCAGCGCGGGACCCGCAGGTATTGACTATCAAGCAGACCCTGTACCGCACAGGCGGCGACAA
>JACMOA010000329.1 GCA_014378225.1 Deinococcales bacterium
CGAAACAGAATTCCGCGCTCGAGTTCGGTGATGGTGAAGGTTTTGAATAAAGTCATGGGTTTTGCTCCTTTCTGGGGACGAGGATGGGGTGGGAGTGAGGACGAGTTCTTTCGCGCTCGAGCGGCGGTTTCTGCTTCTGTTAAGGCTTTAATGCCTCTCATAGCGGTCACCTCCTCGAGTGGGGAGTGGGTCAAGCTATGTAGCTGACTCGAGTCTCTAAACTCATTGCTTAAAAAAGGTGCTCGAGCTTTCCATCACCTTTTCCCGTTCCAGCGGCAAACCGGACGCGCCCAGCCAGAATGCTCACCTGCTCGAGCATTCAAAGCGTCTCCCTGGAATTGGTCTGCGCCTCCTGCCGCACACCCCAAAAGCAGGTGATAGAGGTCAGAATTATGCAGATGGCTCGAGGGGGGCGAGGACCCCTTTGCGGCGGGGAATGGGTGCTTTGCGGGTTTACCTTTCGGCATAGCTGCATTAGCGGCGGCGGAAAGCTCGAGCGGTGGATTTGCCTTTCCTTTCGTACTAGGCGAAAAATGGTACGGGATTCGAACCCGCTACACATCGCGTTGAAGGCGATTGCTCTAACCGTTTGAGCTAACCATGAAAACCGTTTCTAAGACGGTTGGAGTGAATTACAGGAGTTGAACCTGTGACCTCCCGATTACAAGTCGGGCGCTCTCCCATTGAGCTAAATTCTCGGTAGAGAAGGGGGGAGTCGAACCTCCGACCTCTCGAGCTAAACTCGAGCGCTCTCCCACTGAGCTACTTCTCTGATAGCACAACTCTGCACGTTCGCGGTATACGCCCGTGGGAAACCCTCGAGCGCACCAGCGAGGACGCAAACCTCTGACCGCTGCTACTGGAGCTTCGGAAGTGCCGCTAAGAAGTGTATATAATTTTCTCAGCTTTCACATGAGCATGATGGCTTAGGTACATGTATGTTAAAATATGGAAATGAAGACGTTTTTGGTCGTGTGTGGCTTTCTTCTGTTGAGCGTACAAGCTCAAACCCAAAACACCGCGCTCGAGAGCCGCACTTTATGGCGCGGTTACGTGTCCTTCGGCTTCGAGACGAGTGAATTTAGACCGTGTGGCTCGAGGGAGAAATGGTGGGTCCTCAGCACCAAAGACCTTTCTCAGCGCTATGGCACACTCAGTCCCAAGATGTATGGCTCGGTTTACGTGCGTATGAAGGGAACTCCCACCATTATGGGAAAATATGGGCATCTGGGCGCGTACCAACGCCAGTTTGCCGTACAAGGCGTGCTCGAGGCTCGAGCGCCGCGTTCGGACGATTGTAAGGTTAAGGGTTACTGAGTTTGTTGAAGGCAGACGGCAGAAAAATATCAAGGTCTGGAATCTGAAATCTGGAATCTGATGTTTGCAAACTCACCGCATCGCATCATTGCCAAAAATTTTTTGCACCACCAGCAAAACCCGCTCTCGGTTTCTGTATTCGCGGCCCTGTTCAGTGCGGATAATCAGTGGTGTGGGCGAGACATCCGCCCTCAGGCCCAGATTCTGCGCGATAGCCAGCGCTCGAGGAGCGTGAACATCGTCTGTGACCAGAGTAATGGGCGCGTCTGGTGTGATTAAAAGGGTGCGGCTGTTCTCGAGGTTCTGCACGGTGTTATGGCTCGAGCGTTCAGAAAAAACCATTGCCGCTGGCACACCTCTGGACTCGAGGTAAGATTTTCCCACGCCGCCTTCGCTAAATCTATCGCCCTTGCCTATGCCGCCTGAGACTATAATGCGCTTGACACCGCCAAGACGGTACAGCTCGAGCGCGTGGTCCAGACGGCGTTTGAACAGCGGTGAAGGCTTACCGTTGTACTGGGCGGCTCCCAGCACAATCAGGGTGGGCGCAGGCCGCAAGGTTACACGAATGGGTTGAAAGACGTTTAGAGTCCAGAACCCCAGAAAGCCCATAGTTCCCAGCAGGACAAACCATTTTATAAAACGCGGCACAAAGAATAGTGTAACGCATGGAATGGGCAGACTCGAGTGAATTTTTGTGAATTCTATTCGGGCGCTCGAGATAAGCAAAGATTTACAGCGTCAAATACTCAAACTTAGCGCCCAACCGCTCGAGATGTTGAAAGAAATCGGGATAACTTTTGCGGATATGGTGCGCCCCAGAAATCCGAACAGGTTGGCTCGAGCGCATTCCCAGCAGGGTGAGCAACATAATCATCCGGTGGTCTCCATGCCCATCGGCAGTAATTCCGCCTCCCAGCCGCACGTCTCCGCGTCCCACTATGCTCAGGCTGTCTCGAGTCTCAGAAGCGCTCACCTTCATTCGCTCGAGTTCGCCTCTCGTGTCTGAAATCCGGTCACACTCTTTGAGGCGCAGGGTGTACACGTTCTCAAAGTGAGTTTCACCCTTGGCAAAGGCGGCCACCGCGCTCAGCGCTTGAACCGCGTCCGTGAACAGGTCTCCGTCTCGAGTGACCCCGCGCAACGCTTTGCCGCCCCGAACCGTCAGGCTCGAGCCGCTCCGCACGATGTCCGAGCCCATCTGCTGTAGAACCGCCACCCCCTCGCGCTCTCCCTGAAGGTCCTCCTCGAGCAGATTGTGAACCGTTACCTCACCCGGTAAAATCACTGCCGCCCCCAGCAGGGCGATGGAACCGGGATAATCGCCTGGAACCGTGACCTCGAGCGCACAGTATTTTTGATTTCCCGGAACCGTGATGGTCCGCAAATCCGGGTCTGCACTCCACTTCACCCCAAAGATGGAAAGCGTGTGTAAAGTCTGGCGCAGCGGCCCAGTGCTCTTGATGTCGCCCTCAAGCGTGATTTTTAGACCTTCTGGCAAGAGTGGAGCCAGAAAAATTAGACCACTGGTGTATTGACTCGAGAGGTCTGCACGGATACTCACTGCGCCTCCCATTAAATGCCCAGCCTGAATATGGATAGGAAGCTTTCCCTCCACGCTCGAGGTCTTTGCGCCCAGACGCTCGAGGGCTGCCAATAAATCGCCGTGTGGACGCCTGCCCAGGCTGTCCGGGTAATCGGTGACAAAGTGGGTGGACGGTGTGAGCGCTGCCAGCCCCATCAAGAAACGCGCCACCGCGCCGGCATTATGGGGGTTTAAAGTCTGCCCGCCTCGAGGGTGAGACCCAAAACCCGTCACCCGTAGGTTTGAACCTTCACGTTCTAAAGTCGCGCCCCAACCCTCGAGACATTCCTGAAGCGCGGCACTGTCTTCACTGGTCGCTACACCCCGCACCAGGGTTTCACCTTCTGAAAGCGCGGCGGCAATCAAAAAACGGGTGGTGTAATTTTTGCTGGGCTGTGCAGTCAGTTCGCCCTCAAGCCGCTGGACCGGATGGACTAGCACATCAAATTTCTCGGGCAGGTGGGCGGATAAAGTCATACTTTCATTGTAGAAGCTCACCGCTCGAGCGGTGAGCTTTGGAGATAGACATTGGCTGGCGTGCAATGTGCAATAGACTTTTTCACGAGTTTGATTAGTGTGAAAGACTGGCGTGTCAAAACCCGCCCTCCACCGCCTGCTTCTCACCACTTCGACCAAAGCTCACCTCATTTGCTGTACCCTCACCTACGTGCTTTCCCGTTCCCTCAAACTCTTCAAAAGCTGGCTTCTCCCTCTGCTTCTGCTGTGGCTCTTTTACACCTTCATCGGCACTCTGGCCCGCATCAACGGCTCGAGCATGAGTCCCACGCTCGAGGATGGGATGGCGGTCTGGATGTGGAAGTGGTCCCGTTTTAACTCGAGCTGGCCGGATTATGGCGAAGTGGTGGCGACCCTGGTCCCGCCCAATCAAACGCCCTACAGCACCGAAAGCGGAATCTTTGGTTCTGAGCGGCGTACCCGCTACGTCAAGCGCGTGGTGGGCAAACCCGGCGATACCCTCGAGCTGAAAGAGGGCGAACTCCTCCGCAACGGGACAAAAGTGGCCGAAAAATACACCTCGAGCGAAGTAGCAGCTTTCTCGAGTGAAAAAATCACCCTTGAGCCGAATCAATATTTTGTGTTGGGCGACAACCGCAGGCTGGGTGAGAGCATAGACAGCCGCTTTTTTGGCCCGGTGACGCGCTCGGATTTGCTGGGACAGGTGAGCTGGGTGGTATGGCCGCCCGCGAGCTGGGGGGCTGTGCGGTGAAAGAGAAAGAGGTGTTGCGGAGGTGGCACAGAGCTTAAAACCGGGTTTGGCCAGTTTGAACAAAATTGTGTATGGATATAAAACGAGAATTTGAGTTTCGCCCGCTCGAGTTTGAGTTTTTTATAGCTCGAGACAGAATTGCTTTTTTGAATACGGTGTGAAACAATCTTAACCATGACCCCCAAACTGGACATGATTGGTTTAGTGGTGCAGGACATGGCCTCGAGCTTGGCGTTTTACCGTCGCTTTGATCTCGAGTTTCCCCAAGGCTCCGAACTCGAGGGCCATGTTGAAGTTACCCTGCCAGGTGGATTGCGTCTGAGTTGGGATACGCTCGAGGTTATCCACAGCTTTGACCCAAGTTGGAGTGCTCCGGTGGGAAGCTCGAGGGTTGCGCTGTCTTTTCTGCTCGAGACGCCCGCAGAAGTAGACGCTAAATTTGCCGAACTCGAGTCTGCGGGGTGCGAGGTGCATAAAGCGCCGTGGGACGCTTTTTGGGGACAGCGTTATGCTATTTTTAAGGACCCAGACGGCAACACTGTGGATTTGTTCGCGTCGTTGGTTTGAAAATCAAAGAGTTAAAAGCGAAAAACTCAGAGTTCAGGTAAATTCAAAGTTTCTTTTTGGGTCATGTTACGTCGCGCCCACTCGAGCGATTCGGGAATATGACCTAAATGATGAAGTGGCACCTTAAAAGGAGATGTCCAAGCTAAAGGAACCCTAGCCTGAAAGTGTTCGCAGCAAAAACACCGATGACACCACTGCCATCCACTCCCTCGACCCGCAGAAAAATGCCCTGAATAACTGTCAGGTCTGGCAGAGTGTAGATAATACCATTGGAACAGCGTTTTATGCCCACATATGGGGCATTGAACGTGCATTAGTGAAGCCGTTGGAAACTGAGCGAATAGTTCTGACCATTCGCTTCAATACTCCTCGGGAACACCCTTCCAGGGAAAGTGGTACGAGTTTGAAGTCATTTCATGCCCTCGAGTGTTTGCGCCAGCGTTTACGCCCGCGTTCACCCTTTTGCACCACCTTACTTTTCACCTCAGTCTGGTCAAAGCGCATCATCAGGGCCAGCCTTCCCCTCGAGACGATATCGTGTGGGTGCTTTGGAACAAAAGCCGTGACCACATCCACCCAGAAATCGTTCTCAAATACGTCTACTACTACATGCAGCGGCAAACGCACAGGCTTTTCAATCTGGTAATGTCCGTCGGGGCCACGCCGCACTGAATCCACCTGGTAATACCCAGAAATCAGCCAGCGTTCGTCCTGTGGATATATCGCCCGGACCTTACCGCTGTACAGCACCTGAATCACATCCTGCTCGAGAAAACCTTCGGCCCTGGCGTGACTGATAGCATGGTTTTTGAGTGCGTAGCGCCCTTCAGCCAGAATGTCGCGCAGTTTGATGAGGGCCTTTTCGAGTACAAATTCACGGGTGTCCAGCTCGAGCACGGGGTTGTGGGTTGGCATGAAGGAGTCAAGGGTCTCGCGCATATAAACGCCCTCCAAAAGGAAAACACCCCCTGAGTGGCCTGGTAGCCAACTTTGGAGGTGGGGAAGTCGTAACCCTTAACGGGTCATGGCCTGCATTGTAACAGATTTTGTCTGAAAAAAGGTCTGCTTCTGGTCATTCTTTACCCAAGTTTTTCGTAAGGGATATGCGGTTCAGGAGCGTATACTCGAGCTACCTGAATTGCCCTTTATCGCTCGAGATTCCCGTTCGCCACCATAACACCTTATTAAATCAGGAGGAGACGATGTTACGCCCTTTACAAGCCGCCGACGCTCACGATGTGGTTACACTGCTCGAGTGGATGGACGCCCACCCAGAGCGTGAAGTCTTCGCTCCGGTTGCCAGAGAACTCGAGGATTTGCGCTGGGAGTGCGAAGACAAGAAGAGTCTGGTTTACCTGGACGACCTGGGAACGGTGCGAGCCTACGCTGGACTCACCCGCTACAAAGAAGGCTATGTGCTCGAAGGGCCGCTCTCGAGGGGGGGCTTGGTGGAACCGGTGCTACGCGGAATTTTAGAGCACGCTGGAAATGACCCCATCTACGCTTTCGCGGCCAAAGCCAACCGGGGCGTGCGAGACGCGCTCGAGACGGCAGGTTTTGGGGCTATGCACGGCACAGATTTTTTCAAGCTGAGCCGCCGCGAACTCTCGAGTAAGCAGGTGCGGGTCTGGCCTGAAATACCGCAGAATTTTCGCCTGCTTCCCGCTTTTAAAGTTCGTTTTGAAGACTACCTCGAGCTTTACCGCTCAAGCGAGGACGTATGGACCGAGCGCTTGCACTGGCGCGAAGATGACTATAAACGTCACTTTGCTCGCCCAGAACTGAGTTTGATGGTGCTCGAAAATAGGGGAGACCTGCTTGGTTTTGCTGAACTCGAGACTGAGGGTCAGACCGGAACGCTGGCGTATCTGGCAGTGCATCCGGTTCACCGGGGTAAGGGTTATGGGCGGGTTTTGCTTAATCAAGCCCTGCGCGAAGCTTTCAATCAACCGGATGTAATGGAATTCCGCGCTCGAGCGCACGACCACGAGGGTGCGGCCCGTCGTTTGTACAAGCGCACGGGTTTTGAACTCGAGCGCACGGTTATCACCTATTTGCTCGAGGACGATTAAAGCATTTTATGGAAGTATTGAGCCAAAGGCGAAAAACTTCCCGACCAACGGGAGTGGCAACAGCAAGGCATTTTTCACGAAAATGGAGCTAGCCGAAACGCAGTGGAGGTGGCGCAATGACAGTGAAAAATACTTTAGACTTCTTTTGGAAGGAAAAATGAGCGATTGTCTTGGCGAAAGCGGCACGTCTTGGGCAGAACGGCACCTAGAAAAGGCCTGCCCGCCTATCATGCCTCGCTGCGAGTAATGAGCGAGGC
>JACMOA010000330.1 GCA_014378225.1 Deinococcales bacterium
CAGGCGGGTGCAGATGTGCTAGTGAACGTCAGCAACGACGGCTGGTACGGGGTAGGTTCAGGAATTGACCAACACTTCCAAATGGGCCGTCTACGGGCCATCGAGACCCGGCGCTACATCTTGCGGGCTGGGAACGTGGGCATTACCGCCATTTTAGACCAGCGCGGTAACGTGACTGCCGAGATTCCCCGCTTTACCCAAGGCACCTTACGTGGCAGTTTCAAACGGCTCGAGGGTCAGACTCCTTACGTGATTCTGGGGGATTGGCCACTGGGGGTAGCGCTGTTACTCATCGTATGGGGGCTAGCCAAACCCCGGCGTTATGAGTTCAGGCTCTAAATTTTAGACCTCCCGCTCGAGCGTAAAACTCCAGTTTGAACTCGAGAAAACCAAAAAATTTGTGCTTTTTCTCGAGCGTAAAAGCAAAGAAAAGCCCCTCTCCCAGATTTAGGAAAGGGGTTGGAGTAAGGGCGTATTTCCCGCTCGAGCGCAATTTCTCGAGTGCGGTTTACTTACAACGAATGTCACTCTCAAAATATTTGGTGCTCAATTTTGCATAAGTGCCGTCTGCTTGCACCTTTTTCAAAGCTGCGTTCAGCGCCGTGGCAAGCGTCGTATTGCCTTTCGACAAGGCCATCGCGTTGCGCTCCGAGAAAACCTGTGCACCCAGTTTGATT
This sequence comes from Deinococcales bacterium, assembly GCA_014378225.1. Classification (GTDB taxonomy): domain Bacteria; phylum Deinococcota; class Deinococci; order Deinococcales; family Deinococcaceae; genus JACMOA01. The sequence continues at coordinate 678 of JACMOA010000330.1, forward strand.
TTGGGATTGGCCTTCACCGCCTCAATCACGCCGAATTTGTCGCCCACCCAGGCATCTACCCGCTTGGAAATCAGCGCCTGTTGCGCGTCGGTGTCTTTGGGGTAAGTTTTGACCTCACCAATGCCACTGAGCTTCTTAACCGCGTCCAGGTAAGTGGTTCCTACCTGCACAGCCACTTTTTTGCCCGAAAGCGCAGCTACCGTGCTGGGTCCGCCTTCCAGATAGCCAATCGCGCCCCCACCACAGTAGTGTGGATTCGAGAAATCTACCGCCTTCTGGCGCTCTGGCGTTATACCGTGCGAAGCGATAACAAAATCGTAGCGGTTCTGATTCAGGCCAATAAGCAGGGAATCAAAGCTTTGAGTAACCCACTGCACCTTGATACCCATCTGCTTAGCCATCGCCTCGGCCAGCTCAATCTCGAATCCGGTGAGCTTTTTGCCTTCAAAGTAGTTAAAGGGTTTAAAAGCGCCCTCGGTGCCAATCTTGATTGTTCCTGCCGTCTTAACCTGCTCGAGGGTGCGCGCCGTTGCTCCAGTGACAACGATAAAAGCGGCCAACAAAAGTGCTTTTTTCATGGTTCTCCTTGTTTTTTCGCTCGAGAGAGGGAGTACGCCCGAGAGTTGTGTAAAGATTCGCTAAATTATACAGGCTCGAGGATGAGGGCAAGCTCGAGAGGGCTGATTAGTGCTCGAGGGTTAGAGTGTGAAAGGGTAAGTCGTTAAGAGGGCAAGTCGGTAGGTGAAACTATGCTCGAGCGACAAGGAAAATCTCCCCTCCGAAACACTAGAGAGGAGATTTCTGGACCTTTAGCAAAGTGCAATGGCTCGAGGTATTGGGTTAAACTCATCGCTCATTGCTCGCGGACAGGCCCGATAGGTGCTGCTTTGTCCAAGACATCACTTATTGCTTCTCAGGCTCGAGTGAGCGCTACTTCGGTCTGCAAGTCAAAAGCGTGAAGTTTGGTGCGGTCTACCACCAGTTCCACCATATCTCCTGCGTTGACCATCACATGTCCGTCTACTTTGGCTACCAAGCTCTGTCCGCCCACGTTGATGATGAGGTCGGTTTGTGCGCCCAGCGGCTCTACCACTTCCACCTCACCGCTCATGTTGTTGTCGCCCGACGGTATGTTGGTGTATCCCTTGAGGCCGATATGCTCGGGGCGAATGCCCATCCACACCTGCTTACCCTCCTGAACACGCAGGCTCTGGGCTAGCACGCCTTCGGGCGAGACACGCATGTCAGTGCTGGTGAAGCCGCCGCCCTGCACATTTGCGGTCATAAAGTTCATACTAGGGCTGCCGATGAACCCGGCTACAAACTTGTTTTTGGGGAAGTCGTACAGGTTCAGAGGCGTATCCACCTGCATGATGTAACCGTCTTTCATGACCACGATGCGGGTTCCCATGGTCATCGCTTCCACCTGGTCGTGGGTCACGTAGATGATGGTGGTTCCCAGGCGGCGGTGCAGCTTGCCAATCTGGGAGCGCATTTCCACCCGCAGCTTGGCGTCCAGGTTGGAGAGTGGCTCGTCCATCAGGAACACTTTGGGTTCGCGTACGATGGCGCGGCCCAGGGCTACACGCTGACGCTGACCCCCGGAAAGCTCTTTGGGTTTGCGCTTGAGCAGGTGCTCAATTTGCAGAATAGCGGCGGCTTCGCGCACTTTTTTGTCAATCTGGTCTTTGGGGGTTTTGCCGAGGCGGTGACCAAAAGCCATTTTCTCGTACACGTCCATGTGTGGGTACAAGGCGTAGTTTTGGAACACCATGGCTATGTCGCGGTCTTTAGGGGGCAGGTCATTGACCACCCGCTCACCAATTTGCAGCGTTCCGTCCGAGATTTCCTCGAGTCCGGCAATCATGCGGAGCGTGGTGGACTTACCACAGCCCGAAGGTCCTACGAACACCATGAACTCCTTGTCCTGAATATCCAGGTTGAAGTCCGTGACTGCCACCGTCTTGCCGTACCGCTTGTAAACGCCCTTGAGAATCACTTCTGACATGGTATTTCCCCTACTCCTGCTCTCACCCGTGAGCTTCCTCGAGCGACTGGAGACGCCTTGAGATGGTGTATTCGATTGTGTTGCGGAGCCGACGTAGGCAGTATAGCGCATGTCAGCGGTGGGTCAAGGCTGGGATTTAGACACGCAATTGCAAACGTCAAACACGAGCAGGCCCGTCAGGACTCTGTCGGCGAAATCGTTTTAGCGCAGTGCGGGTCAGGCAGCG
>JACMOA010000331.1 GCA_014378225.1 Deinococcales bacterium
ACCTCGAGACCGCCCGAAATCTGAACAAACACATTCAACAGGTTTGGAAGGAAAAGCAAATTTACCGCATTGACCACTATCTGGGCAAAGAAACGGTGCAAAACCTGATGGCGATTCGCTTTGCCAACGTAATCTTCGAGCCGTTGTGGAACCGTCAGTACGTGGACCATATTCAGATTACCGCCGTAGAAGACCTGGGTATGGAAGGGCGTGGGGTGTATTACGAGGAAGCCGCCATCACACGTGACATGCTGCAAAACCACCTGATGCAAATTTTTGCTTTGGTGGCAATGGAAATTCCCTCGAGCTTCGATGCCAACGCTATCCGTGACGAAAAGGTCAAGGTGTTGAGAGCAGTGAAAGCCATTCCCCGCGAGCGGGTGGAGCAGGTAGCAGTGCGCGGCCAGTACGGCCCCGGCACTCTTTACGGGGAGAAAGCGGCAGGCTACCGTGAAGAAAAAGGTGTGGCCCCAGACAGCATCACGCCCACTTACCTTGCGCTCAAACTCGAGGTAGAAAACTGGCGCTGGCAGGGTGTTCCCTTCTTTTTACGCACTGCCAAGCGGATGCCCAAGAAGACCACCGAGATTGCCGTGGTGTTCAAGCGCCCTCCCTCCCAGATTTTTCCGGGAACCTTAGAACAGAATGTGCTCAGCTTTCGCATCCAACCGGATGAAGGAATGTCACTCAAGTTCTCGAGCAAGACGCCAGGGCAGGACAACCGTCTGCGCGAGGTGCAGATGGACTTTTCCTACGACGCTTTTGGCAAACTGACCGGAACCGCCTATGGGCGTTTGCTGCTGGACGCCATGCTGGGAGACCCCACGCTGTTCCCCAGGGAGGACGAGGTAGATTTAGCGTGGCAGTTGGTCAGCGGCATTCTCGAGGCGTGGCAGGAAGGGTCGCCCGAGTTTTACGACGCGGGGACCTGGGGACCGGAAGCGGCGGATGAGTTGTTGGGTGAGGGGCGCAGGTGGCGGCGGTTGTAGGGTAGTTTTCGCTCGAGTGGACCGGGTGAATCCCCCTGCTCTTTTTCGCTACGCATCAAAAGAGTTTCCCCCTTGTTAAGGGGGAACTAACGGCTCGGCACTGTCTTGGGCAAAACGGCACCATCCGGGCCTGCCTGCTCGAGCACAAAGTTTTTAGTACCCCTTTAACAAGGGGGTTTCGTTGTGAGCGAAGCGCTCAACGAGGGGGGATTCAAAGTTAAAGCTCCAACCCTATTTCTGTAAGCCAAACCCTAACCCTTCGGATTCACCCGCTCGAGCACTCGAGCAAAGGCGTCCACGGCCCGGTCTATTTGCTCATAAGTAATCACGATGGGCGGCAGGAAGCGCACCACCAGCGGCGTAGCTTGCAGGGTGAGCACCTGCTCGTCGTGCTCGAGGGCGTGGATGTAGGGCGCACTTTTTTCCTTGAGTTCCACCCCAATCATCAAGCCGCGTCCACGCACTTCACGAATCTTCCCTGAGCCTATTTCGCGTAGGCGTTTCATGAAGTAGTCGCCTTTTTCTGCCGCTTGCTCCCATAGTTTTTCGCGCTTCATAAAGCGGATAGCCGCCAGACCTGCTGCCATTGCCAGCGGATTACCGCCGAATGTGGTGCCGTGTCCGCCTTTGGGCATTTTGTCCGCCACTGCTCCGGTCATGGCAAAAGCGCCGATGGGAACGCCACCCGCCATGGCTTTGGCCAGTGTAATCCCGTCTGGCACCACTAAACAACTGTCGGCCACCACGCAGCCGCAGCGCACGCCGTTCACGTCCTGACAGCCCGCATCGCAGTAGTGCTCGAGGGCGAAAAACTTCCCGGTGCGGCAAAATCCGGTTTGAATCTCGTCAAAAATCAGCAGTGCGCCTTTTTCCCGTGTAATACGCCGCGCCGCACGTACAAACTCGAGGTCTGCCGGACGCACCCCGCCTTCGCCCTGAATGGGTTCGAGGATGACCGCCGCTGTTTCCTCAGTGATGGCGGCCTCGAGTTCGGCAATGTTGCCGTAGGTCACGAACTGAACGTGCTCGTTGTCTACTGCCGCGCCAAAGGGTTCACGGTATTTAGGTTCGTGGGTCAGGGCTAGTGCGCCCAGGGTACGTCCCGAAAAGCCGCGTTTCATGCTCACAAAGCGGGTGCGCCCATTTGTGGCGGTAATGGCAAATTTCTTGGCGGCTTCTACCGCCTCGGTGCCAGAGTTGCACAGGAAAATCCGGTCCAGCCCGCTGGGCAGCACACTTATCAGCTCCTCAAGAAACTCGGCCCGCTTGTCGTTGGGCAGGGTTTGGGGCAGCACAATCAGGTTTTCGGCCTGCTCCTGAATGGCGCGGACCACCTCGGGGTTGCTGTGTCCAATGTTGGCCACGCCGTAACCGCCCACGCAGTCTACGTATTCGGTGCCTTCGGAGTCCCAGACGGACGCGCCCAGTCCCCTGGTGATGATAACGTCGTGCTTGGTGTAAACGCCACTGTCATACTGGCGCTCGAGGGTGAGTAAGTGTTGGGTTCTGGATTCGGTGGCGGTCATAAAATCCTCCTGGATTATGGGTAGTTTAACAGGGTGGGTGGACTGAAGAAAAGAGCCAGTTTTAGCCTGCTCGAGGGGGCCAGTGTGCTTGAAGGGCTAGCTTGAGAGGTCAGAAGGGGATTCGACTTTAAGTGCTATATCTTTGCCCAGACGCAGAAAGTGTTTAGCGTTAAGCGTAACCAATGAATCTGCCCCAGCTTTGAGAAAGGCTTGAGCGTGAAGCACATCGTAAATGGCCCCTCCCATCAGTTTGAGTTCTGCTGTTCGAGCGAGGGCAGCGCGGTAATCGGAAGCGTCGAGTGCGGTGGGTTGTAAGGAGCGCAGCAGGGCCTCGATGGCTTGAGTAGCTTGCGCCACCGGAAAGCGCGTTTTAGGGTGGGCGGTCAGAATAGCAAACAGTTCGGCCATGCCGTGCGTGGAGATAAACCCCTCCACTTCACCCCGTAGCGCCCGTTTCACCCAGGTGCTGCTCCAGTCAAAAAATGGATGCTCACGAATACTGCTGGCAACCAATACAGAGGTGTCAAACAGCACCTTCACCCTAACTCTCGAATTCGGGCTTCGCGCATCTCATTTACCAAGTCGCCCTCGAGCGCCTTACCTCCAGTGCTGAACACCATTAGCCCATCTTCCTCCACCCATTCGGTAGCTCGAGCGGCGGCTTCAAGGGTCAGGGAATTGTTCTCGAGATGAAGGCGGACCTTCTCACCCGCTTTGAGGTGCAGCCGCTCCCGGATTTTCTTGGGAATGAGGATGCGACCAAATTTGTCCAGTTCAACTGTCAGGTCCAGGGGCGTGTTCATTCTGCCAATATTTTAGCATATTTGCCAAATTTTTGCAGTGTTTTGGTAAACTTTAAACCTGGTCTCCCTCGAGCGCCCCATCTGCCTTTTCAAACCCTTCCCCCACAGTTTTGTTTTCACCCACTCGAGCGGGAAGCAGTGCGGTCAGAATCACTACCCCAATGGGAAGCAGGCTAATCAGACCGATGGTGTTCAGGATGCCCGCATGGTCGGCGTAAGCGCCCAATCCCGCCACCCCCAACCCAGTAGCCGCGTACACCGTTCCCAGCGATAACCCCGAGGCCAACCCGGTCATTCCCGGCATGGCGTCCTGAATCATAATTACGATGGTGGGCCACGCCGCGCTCGAGCACAGACCCACCACGCCCAGCAGCAGTGCTCGAGCCAGAAAGTTGTCCGTGTGTGGAAAAGCCAGCATCACGCCCAGCGAAATTACGGCGGTAATCATCATCATCCGTTTCTTGCCAATGCGGTCTGCCACCACGCCTCCGGCCAGCGTTCCCACAATGCCAGACAGCGAAATAATTGTAACCAGGATTGCAGCAGCGTTTTTGCTCAGCTCGAGGGCGTCATGACCCAGTGGGATAAAAGTGGTCAGGCCGCCCGTGACCGTGCTCCGCAAGGTGATGAGCAGCATCAGGAAGGCCACCAGTCCCCACAGCACCCGCCCGTGTCCGGCTCCGCTCGAACGTTTAACAGTGCGGTCTTGCTGGATATGGCTCCACTGGGAGCGCATCAAAACCAGACCCAATACAGTTGGCAGCAGCATTAAGAGCAGCCAGGGTTTGTCCAGGCGCTCGAGGATGAGGGCCGTGACCACTGGAGCCAGCCCAAAACCAATGTTGCCGCCCGAAAAAAATATAGAGGTTCCACTGGCGGTTTGCGCCCCACTGTTGGCTCGAACCCGGCTGATGGCCTCGGGGTGAAACATGGCCGACCCCAGACCACTGAGTAACACCGCCACAATCACCCAGGCGTAGGAGGGCATCCACAGCACCGTAGCCATGCCCAGCGCAGTGAGCAGGCAACCTACTGGAACCATCCATTTGAAAGATTTTTTATCGCCCAGAATGCCAAACAGCGGCTGCGCGATGGCAATCACGATTTGATTGGCAGCCACAATGCCCGCAGCCAGCGCGTAATTGAGGTTTAGGGCCACCAATAAGGTGGGCAGCATGATGGGCAGTGAACCCGTTTGCAGGTCCACGCTGATGTGGGCCAGCGTGACGGAGCCAACAGCGGGAAAGTAGAGACGCTTTTTTTCGGGAGATTGTGCTGTGCTCGAGGCCAACGTCATATCTTTCAGATTACTCCTCGAGCGGAATTCTAAACATGGCGCTTTTCTCTAAATGTACATCGTTTCTAGTGATTTCCATAAATACTTCATCAAAACGCCGTCCACCCAGGCAAATCGCCCCAGTTCTGCGCCCAATTTCGCGGAAACCCACCTTTTGGTAAGCTCGGATGGCTCGAGGGTTGAACGAAAACACCTTCAGCATCACGTTATACAAGTTGTGGTGGTACATTCCGTACGCGAGGATGAGCTTCACCGCCTCGGTGCCATAACCCCGGTCCCAGTGGGCGGGGTTGTAAAGGGCAATTCCCAAATCACTTGTGCCGTGCTGATAGTTGATGCCCCGCAAGTCCACCGCGCCCACCAGTTCATGTTTAAAGTTCAAAATCGCCAGGGTGACGGTATCAGGCGTGTCTTTGAGGGTGCTCTCTACCCAGGCCCGAGTGCCTTCCACACCTAAAACAAGACCCTCACCCCGCAGGTAAGTGGTCAGCTCGAGGTTGGCGGTATGCTGCGTGATGGTGGGAACGTCCTCGAGCGCAAGACGGCCCAGATACACTTTTTCTCCGGTCAGAACGGCGGGTCTTTGCATGATTCAGTTTAAGCAGTGCTCGAAGGGGAAACATCGGTGAAATGGCCTACTATCGTTTCACTATTTCCCCTCAAGCACATTATTTATCTCTCGAGCGCCCAACATCAAACCCATCAATGACCAAGAACCCGCTGGAGGCGCAACCTCTGAAATCTGATGTCTGAAATCTGCCGTCTGAAATCTCAACCCTAAGCCAATACTGGCTCGAGCGCGTCCACATTGGAAATCACCGTTCCATGCCCCTCGAGCGCACGGGAAACCGAATTTTCCCCTCGAGCGTCTCCAAAAATCACCCGCCTCACCCCGCCCTGTACTGCCTCGAGAGCGCCCAGAACCTTTTTCTTCATGCGGTCTTTGGCGTACTCGAGTGACCCCCGAATGGCCTCGTCGTTGGCGGGAATGTGCCGAATCACGCTACTCTCGTCAGGGAAATTCCG
>JACMOA010000332.1 GCA_014378225.1 Deinococcales bacterium
CTCAAGGGCAATCGAAATAAGTGCAATAGAAAAGTGGAAGGCGTTTGATGGAGAGATGGAGGAAGGATTTTTCTTAAAATTCCCCCGAGCACTTTCAAAAACTCCGCTAGGTGCCGTTCTGCTTAAGACAGTGCCGTTCTTCTCAAGACGCGGACAGGCCCGGAAGGTGCCACTTTGTCTAAGACAGTGCCGTTTTCGCCAAGACAGCGCCCTCCCTTTTTCCCACCCACCGGGTTCCCTGCTAAACTCGAGCGCGTGCTTTCCTTGCTGCGTGCTGCACATCTGGCCCTGACCTTCCTGACCACGCTACCGCTGCCGCATGTGGGCGAGGTGCGTGAGGGCGAATTCTCAAAGGCCAGTGGGTTTTATCCGCTGGCAGGTTATGTGGTGGGCGGCGTTCTAGCACTGGTGTGGTGGATTTGCTCGAGCCTGAATTTGCCCGCTGGTGTGAGCGCGGCTCTGACCCTGAGTGCGTGGCTATGGATAACCGGAATGCTGCACTTTGACGGGCTGGTGGACAGTGCTGACGCTATTTTTGCCATGAAATCTCCGGCGCGGCGGCTCGAGATTCTTTCGGATGTTCACATTGGGGCTTTTGGACTGGCCACTGGAATCATCGTTCTTCTGCTCAAATGGAGTCTGCTCGAGTCCGTCTCGAGCGTAATTCCTCTGATTCTGGCCCCGGTGATGGCGAGGGTGGTTTTGCTGGCTCCCATGAATTTTTTCAGGGCTGCACGCGCAGAGTCTCTGGGCGCACGCTCGAGAGAGGGTTGGTGGCCCGTTGCCGTGTTGCTCTCGAGTCCGCTGCTGCTGGTGAGTGGTGGCGGGGTGGTGGCACTGGCGGCTTTGGTGTGGTCCATGCTGGTAGCCAAATTCTGCGCCAACCGTTTGGGTGGCGGCATCAGTGGCGACGTTTACGGGGCCATTGTCGAGACCGCAGAAATCGTGGGATTACTCGCCTGGACCGTTTGGATGGCGGCCCCGTAATGCCTGAACTCTGGCTGGTGCGGCACGGTGAAACTCGAGCGAACCTGGAAAAGCGTTATCCGCAGGGGAATGCTGTTTTGACCGAAAAGGGGAGCGCACAGGCTCGAGCGATTGTGCCTTTTTTGCCGCTCGAGTTTGAACGGGTGTTCTCTTCCCCGTTGACCCGAGCGCTCGAGACAGCCCAGGAATGTGGGTTTGCAGTCCTCGAGTTAGACGAGCGTTTGCGCGAACTCGAGTACGGGGTTCTGACCGGACTGAACTGGCTCGAGATTGAACAAAAATACGGCCCGGACGCGCTGCTTTGGCTAGAGCGGGTTTCAAATCCTCTATCGAATTCGGGGATTCCTGGTGGAGAAACCGGGAAAGAATTTCACGCTCGAGCGCAGTCTTTTCTGGATTCTTTACCGCAGGGACGCACCCTGGCTTTTACGCACGGTGGGTTTATTCGGGCGCTCTTGAAAGGGTGCTTTGATTTGTCGGCGGTGGACCTCGAGCCGGGAAGTTTGACCGTCCTCAGAAAGATGGGTGATGTTTGGGGACTCTCGAGTCTGAATGTGTACCGCTTTAGCACACCTGAATTGGGTTAATCTGATAGGAAATCCACGCTCGAGGTGAGTCATCATGTATAAAGTCCTGAGTTTGACCCTTCTACTGAGCGGTGCTGTGCTAAATAGTGCTGCGCTGAGTGCATCCGCCGATTACGCTCTTCCGGTAAACCTGAGCAAGCTGGCTAATTACAAAGACCTCAACGTGTCCGGCAACAAAAACGCTGTCCTGACCACTGGAAAAGCCCAGCGTGACTTTCTGAGCAAGAACGGCTTTGTAGTCACGCCCACCCAAACCAAGCAATTCTACGAGCTGTACGAGGAAACCCGGTACGCCAATGTCCCGGTGTACATCACCACAGATTCGAGCCTGCACGTTTACCATCTGGTGTTTGACAAGATGCTGCGTGACCTCGAGCGGCAAAAACTGTACCCCACCCTGAAAAAACTGAATGCGCTGCTGGTGAGTGCGGCAGAAAGGCAGGTGGCGGCAGCCAGAGGAACCGCGCTCGAGGGGGACACTTTGACGGTACTCGCGTATCTGGCAGTGGCCCAAAAACTGGCTGACCCACAGGCTAGGGTTCCCTCGAGCGTGGTGGCAAAGGTGGCTGCTGAACTCAAACTCATTGAGGCGCAAAGGGGAATTTCACCCTCGAGCTTGTTCAAGTTTGAAGAGGATTACAGCCAGTACATTCCACGCGGACATTACACCCGTGGCGAGGTATTAAAAAACTACTTCAAGAGCATGATGTGGTACGGGCGTATCAACTTCAGACTTCAAGAGGACCCCGAGACCCGTCAGGCCCTATTGCTCACCCGAATCATCGGCTCGAGCGTGGAGATAGCTAAGCTGTGGGCCACGCTTTACGACCCCACCGCTTTTATTGTGGGCAAAAGCGACGACCTGGACTTTACCCAGTATGCCGCCGTGGTGAAGAACGTATACGGCGCAAATCCAGCATTTGCCAGTCTGGCAGACCCGGCCAAACTGGCGCAGTTTAGAACTGCCGCTCGAGCACTGCCCGCCCCCAAAATCAACTCGGTGGTACTCAGTGTGGTTCGGGATGTGGACAAGAAAGCCGCCGGTAAAGGCTGGCGTATGATGGGGCAGCGCTTTGTGCTGGACGGCTTTATCTTTGAGAACCTGATTTACCGCACCGTGGGGACCGACCAGAAGCCGCGCCTGTTGCCCAAAGGTCTGGACGTGTTTGCGGCACTGGGCAGCGCCGAGGCGTACAGCATTCTCAAAGGTCTGGGTGAAACAAACTACGCCAACTATGACTCCCAGCTCGAGAAACTCAAAAAGTCTCTAGGGACCCTCTCGAGCAGTGACTGGAACGAGACTCTTTACGCGGGCTGGCTGAACATGCTGCGGGCAGTGACGGCCCCTCGAGATAAAACCTACCCCACCTTTATGCGCTCGAGTGCCTGGGCTAAAAAAGACCTGCACACCGCGCTAGGCAGCTATACCGAACTCAAGCACGACACCTTGCTCTACGCCAAGCAGGTAATGGCCGAGATGGGGTCGGGAGAGCCAGAAAAACTCCCGCAGGGCTATGTGGAACCCATCCCAGAGGTGTACGCCCGACTCAAAGCGCTGGCGGCACGTACCCAAGCCGGACTGAAAAGCTACGGTTTGCTCACCGAATCCATCAGCAGCAATCTGTCTTCGCTCGAGGATATGGCTGGATTTCTGGAGAAGATAAGCGTACTCGAGCGGGCTGGAAAAACCCCCAGCGACGACGACTTTGAACGCATTCACTACTACGGAGGCTGGCTCGAGGAATTGACCCTGGCCTCTGCCGACAACGAGGGCGGCGAGGGTATGAGCACCTTCAGCGAAGACCAGCAGGCCGCAGTGGTGGCGGATATTGCCACCGACCCCAATGGACGGGCGCTCGAGCAGGGAACCGGGCGCATCTTCGAGATTTTTGCGGTGGTGCCGAACGCAAAAGGCAAACTTCAGGTTGCCAGAGGGGGAACCTTCAGTTATTACGAATTCACGGTTCCACTTGCGGGCCGCCTGACCGATTACGCGTGGCACAAACTGCTCGAGGGGGGCAAAGCGCCCGCCCAGCCCACCTGGACCAAGAGTTTCATCACAGGGAAGTGACGGTTTTTGAATGAGGGTATTTTGAGCGCTCGAGGGTGGTTTTTTGCCCTGCTTTTGTCGGCTTCTCTAGCTGAAGGCAACGTTGCTCGAAGCCAAACTCCCGTCACCCTAAATTTTGTGGGAGATGTAATGCTGGCTCGAGGAGTCCTACAATCTGCCCAAGCTCGAGGACTAAAAAAATTAGACTGGAACGGTGTTTTCTCGAGTGTATCTTCTCAACTTGAGGATGCGGATTTGACCCTGGGCAATCTGGAATCTCCGCTGACCACGCAGCCGTTTCAGGGAAAGAGTTTTGATTTACGTGCTACGCTCGAGGCAGTCAACGCACTTAAACCTTTCGACGCGCTGAGCATCGTCAACAACCACGCCCAGGATGGGGGAGAGCGGGGACTCGAGCAGACCCGCCAGACGCTTAAAAGTGCAGGAAAAATTCCGCTCGAGGGTCAACTCTGGATTAAAACCCTGCGGGGTCGCACGTTTGGGTTCATGGCTTTGCTGGATGCTGGAACGGCTGCAACCCTCGAGTCAAGCTGGAATTCCAAGCTCGAGCGGGTCAAAAAAGCGGCAGCACAGGTGGATTTCTTGACCGTTTTTATGCACTGGGGCGCGGAATATAGCCCCGTCACAAAGCGGCAAAAGCTGCTGGCAGTGGCGCTCGAGCGTGCTGGAACAAAGCTCATTGTGGGGGCGGGTCCACATGTTCTTCAGCCTGTGGAGCGATTGGGACGTGCCTGGGTCGCGTACAGTCTGGGCAACTTCGCCTTTGACGCGCTTATGCCGTCCGCTCGAGAAGGTGCAATCCTGCGGGTTGTGGTGAATTCAGATTCGCTCGAGCTGAGCGCTCTGCCCACTCGAGTGCGTCAGGGGCGAGTTCTTCCAGCTTCTGGTCGGGACACTAAACGTATCCTCGAGCGCCTACGTTTGCCCCAAACATCCTTGCCCTCGTCGCCCCCGCGCTGTCCTGCGCTCAACTTGCCCAAAACTTGGGACGTGCGCTCGAGCGCCTGGGGAGACCTGACGGGGGATGGCTTGCCGGAGTGCGTGCTGACCGTGTGGCGGCCCTGGCGCGGCTGGAAGGTGGAACAGTGGGGGCCAGAGCGCCCCAGTCCGGTGGGCAAAAATAAGGACGCCAGGGGGAATAGTTCTCACATTATTGTGGTGCGTCCGCTCAAAAGGGGAAAATACCGCGAACTCTGGGCCGGGTCTCCGCTGGCCCTTCCAGTTTTGAAGGCGTGGCTCGAGGACGTAGATTCAGATGGAAAGCTTGAGCTGGTTACCCTCGAGGGAAGTTACGCTGCGGGCCGCAGTGGAAAACCCCTCACTCGAGCCGTGTGGCGCTGGAAACCGTTTGGCTTTGAGTTGCTGGCTCGAGCGCTGCTCCATTAAAAGCTGAACATAGAGTCGGTGATGGATTTCATCCTATGCCCCCTCAGGCTAAGCTAAACTCTAACTATGATTCAAGCTCGAGCCATTTTAGGGATGTTCCTTCCACTGTTGCTGGTCGCTTGTCCTTCGCAGAATTCGGGTCCGCTGACCGGCCTCAAAACCTACGAGGTGGGACCCGCCAACGTACACCGGGGAGGACTTATTGAGTACGATTCAGCTCAATTCGGCTTGCCCCCAACGGGAGGCCCGCACAACCCTGCGTGGCAAAACTGTGGTGTTTACGATAAGCCCGTCGCCACCGAATTTGCAGTTCACGCGCTCGAGCACGGCGCGGTCTGGATTGTCTACGACCAGAGTTTGGCTTCTGGTGAAGTGGACAAGCTTAAAGGGTACGTGCAGGGTAAAAAACTCACCCTGCTTTCACCGTACCCCAAACAACTCAGCGGAGAGAACACCCCCAAACTTGCCAACCTAGTCATGGTTTCGGCCTGGGGCGTACAAAAAAGCTACTCGAGCGCAGACCCAGAAATTCAGACCTTTGTAAGTAAATACGCCGGAGGTTCTGACAGCAAGGCCCCGGAAAAGGGCGCTTCGTGCGAGGGTGCGATGGCTAACCCGGACGAGAGGGCGCAGTGACCCGTTCTGAGTGGATAGGTTCTGAATGGATAGGTCCTGAGTGGACAGGTCATGAGTAGGGAAAGCCTGCTCGAGCGGCTCGAGCACGGTCTAGACGGTCTGGAAACCCTGCTCGAGGGTCAGAGACCGGACAGTCTGAGGCGGCGCTCGGCTGAGGGCAAGTGGTCTGCACACGAGAATTTAGCCCACTTGGGACGCTATCACGAGGTGACGCTCGAGCGCCTTGACCTGATTCTGGCCAGTACCCTGCCCCGTATCAATCGCTACAGCGCCGAGAACGACCCAGAAGCCGCTTCCTGGCTGAGTATGCCCACCGGTGGCGTGCTGGGCGAAATGCGCGAGGTCCGCCGGGTGCTGTTTGAGCGCTGTCTGCGCCTGACTACTTCTGACCTCGAGCGGCAAGGCGTTCATCCGCTTTATGGCTCTATGGCCCTCCGGGCGTGGCTCGAGTTTTTTCTGGTTCACGAGGGCCATCATCTGTACCTGTGCCTGCTGCGGCTGGGCGAGGCTCGCGCTTACGAAGCCGCCTTGAGCCTGAAAACAGACCCAGAGTTAGAATCAGGTTTAGACTCAGGTTCAGAGTCAGGTTCAGAGCTGGAAACAGAATCAGCAACAGAGTCCAGCTTCTCGAGCGCCCAGACTTGAGCGCTGCTTTTGAACACCCATGATTGTGAGCACCCATGATTCTGAGCAACTATGACCCTTTTTAAACGTTTTTTCCCCTCCCCGCTCGAGCCGATTCTGGCGCTGATTCTGCCTTTTGCTTGGTTTGGCGGACTGGGAAGCACGCCGTGGTGGGTGTTGCCTCTGTGGATGGTTGCACTTGTGTTGCGCCGCTTTGACACCGCCCACCGTTTTGTGGGCATTCCGCTGCTGGTCCTGATTGCCTTTGGCATGGCCCTGGCTTTTTACCCAGACCCCTGGGGTATGGTCACAGAGTTTTTCAAGCTTTTTATCGTGGGTATAGGGCTTTATCTAGCGCATGGGTCCCTGCTCGAGGGGTCGGCGTTTGGTCTGGTCCCGCTGGGAATTATGCTGATTTTTCACCCACACCCGCTGGGTCTGGGGGCTTTGCTCATTGGCCTGATTGCGCTGGGGGAAACGTCTATGCGCGGTGGGGGGAAGATTCGCTCGGGTCGCGCTCTGCCGTTGCTGCTAGGTGGTGTGCTCAGTCTGGTCGTGCTATCTGCACTCCTGCCTCGAGCGGGTCTGACCCTGGAGGCCCCGCCACGAGGTGAATCAGCCCAAAATGAGGTTGAAACTCCCCCCACTGAACCCACTGAACTATCCACTCCCCAGGAAGGTTCAGCTCGAGGTCCTATCACTTACAACTTACCCGCTAGCGAGGACCCCGTTCCCAACTGGGTTAAAGAGATTATCAAAGCCACGCTGTCGCTCATTATGGTGGCTTGTGTCGTGCTGTTCTGCATTATTTTATGGAAACCCGTTCGACTTTCGGCTGGCCCTCGAGTGAAACCCTGGCATTTTATTTTTCTGGGGTCAGTGTTTGCTTTTTCGGCCATGCTGATGCTTTATCTGGGTCTCAGTACGGGAAACACTCTGGGAGGTTCAGGTCTTTCCGGCGGCTCGAGCCTGCCCGATACGGGTCCCTCGAGCATTGTCAACCTGAATGCCAACTCGCCCGAGGTGCGTGCTTACACCTTTATCAGCTATATTCTGCTTTTTGCTCTGCCGCTGCTGCTGGCTTTTCTGGCTTACGGCGCGTGGACCCTGTGGCAGCTCCGCCCTCAGCAACTTGCGGCAGCCACCCTTCCCGCTCCAGCAGAGGTTGTGCTAGAACCGGGCGTGATTCCGCCGCTCAACCCCGATACCGTGCGGGCGCTGTATGCCCGTTTCCTCGAGCACATGGGGCAGCGTGGTTTGCTGCGGCTCGAGAGTGAAACCCCGTGGGAGTTCTGGCGCACCGTCTCGAAAACGTACCCTGAACTCGAGGACGATGCACACGCCCTCACCTGGGCTTACATGCCGGTGCGCTACGGCAACCTGCCTGACCGTGAAGGCTTTGAAGCCGCCTTCAGAGCGCTCGAGCACTTGGAGAGTGTGCCAGTGAGTGTGGATGAAAGTAACGAAGAGTCTTAAAGATAGCAAACGTCAAACGCAAGCGGCCCGGAAGGCGGACAGGCCCACTAAAACTCTGTTGGCGAAGTCGGTTTTAGTATCCTCGAGCGGCGTTGGTGTGTCGTCGCGGGTCTGGAGACGCCTGCTCGAGGAAGGTTTCAACCTGCTCGAGTAGCGCAAGCCGCTTTGGGTCTGGAGTGATATCCTACCGTGCCACACTGGATTACCCATTTAGTTGGAACAGATGTCCCTTGTGGTTGCCCTTTTGGCAATTGCCCTCGAGCCTAAGCTTTTCACAAGCTGAAAGATAAACAAGGTGCTTGGGGATTTTAGGTCGCTCGAGCCTCATTTTCCCGAATTTCTCGCTGCAAAAAATAGTTGAGTAGGGTCCTGAGCGTGGCAATAGCCGCAAGTTTTCCAATCTCGTCCCAGGTGGGGGCCACAGCGGTTCGCACGATGTCGGCGGCCAGCTCAAACTCGAGCGCCAGCGCCAGCCAGCGGGCCAGCCTCAGCCGCACCGCTTCACGGCTCCCGTCTGGAAGTGTGGGGCGTACCCAGAACACCCGCAAAGCATTCCAGGTGGCCTCGAGCGCCGCCAACACAATGATGAGCGCCGCCGCACCTTCCACTCCAGAGGCGACGTTCAGGCTGAATTGTTTGAGAAGGTCTTCCATAATTGCCCGATTACGAAAGATATTTTAGACTGCTCGAGCGGGGAAAATTTTAATCCTCTGCATAGCCTTGACGCATAACGTATAGCGTGATATTATTTTACTATTCAAGCGCTCGAGAGGGCGCTTTTTTTGTTGTATGTAACTCTCAAATCCGGCTATGGTAGGGTTCTATGCTCACCCCTCGAGACCTGCTGCTCCGCCTGCACGCGCTTCAAATTCCCGGAATAGCCCTGCTCGAGAGTGCTGGAGAGAAGGTTGAATTCGGGCGGTACAGCTTTCTCAGTGCAGCGCCCACTCGAGTGCAAAATATGTTACCAGAGCGGCCAGACTCAATTGAGGCAGGCTCGAGCGCGATTTTTCCGGCCTGGATAGGCGGCCTCACCTACGAAGCTGAACACCATTGGGCTTACTATCCCAGTGGAATCGTGTGGGACAGGCTCGAGGGTATTTTTGAACAGGTGGGCGAGAGTCATTTGGATTGGGACGCGGTTTTTGCAGTTCAGCCCAGCACGCTCGAGAAGCCTGTGGTGGGAATCCTAAAGAGCGATTTTCCCCAGGCCGCGTTCGAGGCGGGTGTGCTGGAGGTGCAGAATCTGATTCTGGCCGGAGAGTGCTATCAGGTGAACCTGTCGCACCGTCTGCGCTCGAGTTACCGGGGCCACCCCCTGTACGCTTACCTCGAGTTGGCCCGGACCAATCCCAGCCCGTTTATGGCGTACCTGGAGAATGAGGGCTTCACCATCGCCTCGAGTTCGCCGGAAAGACTGGTGCTGTGGACGGAGAGCGACCTCTCGAGCCGACCCATTGCTGGAACCCGCAGGCGGGGCGAAACGCCAGCGGAAGAAGCTCAGCTCGAAGAAGAACTTTTGCAGGATGAAAAAGAGCGCTCTGAGCATGTGATGCTGCTGGACCTCGAGCGCAATGATTTGGGCCGGGTGGCCACTCCTGGCAGCGTGTGGGTGGGCGAATTCATGACCGTGGAGTTTTACAGCCATGTGATGCACCTGGTCAGTGAAGTTCGGGCGACGGCCCAGCCAGATTTGACCCTCGAGTGCTTGCTCGACGCCGCTTTCCCCGGTGGAACCATTACGGGTGCGCCAAAAAAACGGGTGATGGAGGCGATTGCTACGCTTGAGCCTACTTCTCGAGGCTGGTATACCGGGTCCGTGGGAATTTTGAGTGGTCCTCGAGCAGACTTTAACATTCTGATTCGCACATTGGCTTTTTACCCGCAGGATTCGGGAAATGGATGGGAAGTTCACCTCTCGAGCGGGGCAGGAATCGTGATGGACTCCATTCCAGCGCAGGAATACAGAGAAACCCGAAACAAGGCAGCAGCTATGCTGGCGGTGCTGGGCGGGGGTGGAGCGCTGAGACCTGCCCAAAATACCCGGCCTCCAACTTTTGGTCCTTCGTGGCGTCCAGCGCAGGTGAAAACATCAGGCTCGAGCGGGCAGAAAGTGCTGCTGCTGGACAACTTCGATTCTTTCACCTATAACATCGTGCAGGATTTGCTTTCTCTGGGCGCGGAAGTCACCGTGCGGCCCCACACCGACTCGCTCGAGAGTCTGCGGAGTTTGCTCGAGGGGGGAACGGCACTTTTATTGGGACCGGGACCCGGAACCCCCATGACCAGCGGTGTGACTATGGAACTGGCAAGTTACGCACTGAACCACTCCATTCCCACGCTGGGCGTGTGTCTGGGCCATCAGGCTCTGGGCGAACTGGTGGGTGCAAGGTTGCTGCGTGCGCCCTATCCGGTTCACGGCAAGCTCGAGACGCTGACCCACAACGCCGAAGGTCTGTTCGAGGGCATCCCGCAGGGCGCGGGCTTTACCCGCTATCACTCGCTTATCGTGCGAGACCTACCCAGTGAAACCGCCAGGGCGATTGCCCGCTCGAGTGCCAAACCAAACAACAACGGGGGTGAGCTGATGGCGCTCGAGGTATTGGGGAAACCCGCCTGGGGCGTGCAGTTTCATCCCGAGTCCGTTCTTAGCGATTGTGGGCGTACTCTGCTGGCGAACTGGTTACGGTTAGTGCGAGAATCTGTTTAAACTATGAGGGTGAGTTCACCCTGGATTTCGCTCGAGGACGGTTTGGGTACGCTGGAAGTGGCCCGCTCGAGCGCCTTTTTACACGGCCTGAGCGCCTTTACGACCGTTCGGGTTCAGAATGGCGTTCCCTTGCTGTGGAACAAACACCTCGAGCGCCTGAAAGGCACCTGTGCGCTGCTCGAGCTGCCTGAACCCTCTGAAATCGAACACCTGGAACACATTTCTAACATTGCACTGGACGAGGCCCTCTACCGCCTCACCGTGACCCTGGAGGGAAGTTACGGGCTTTACCGCCCGCTCGAGACTGCTTCATTGGGTCCCGTCACGGTGTGGCTCAGCGACTTACAGGTACACAACCAACTGGGAGCGCACAAGACTGGAAACTACTTGCCCTACGCGCTTGCAGCCCGCGAAGCCGAGCGTCAGAACTGCTTTGAGGCCCTTCTTAAGCGTGGAAGCAGCCATGTGGTAGACGGCAGCCGCAGCGCCCTGCTGCTCGAGCACCGGGGCCATTTTATCGTGCCACAGGGAGGCCTGCCCTCGGTGACACGAGACGCATTTCTAGAAATCCACGGTCCAGGGCTGTTAGACCCTAACCTGCCAGACTCGAACACCGTACTCGAGCAATCCATCACCCTCAGCGAACTGCGAGGGGCGGACCACATATGGCTGCTGGGGTCTGGCCTGGGAATGCGGGCTGTCTCAGAGGTGCGCTGGCACAGTGGTCAAATGAACTTTGAGGTCAAAGCCTTCGAGAACCTTGAGCCGCCGTTTTTACCACCGGGGACGTGAGCTGTGCTCGAGGGTAGGAGGGTAAGTACATTCTTGAAGCTAATCTTTTTCTTACTCCCATCTCCCCATAACCCTCGAGCGCCTAATCCCCTAATCTAAGGGCCATGAGCGCTCCGCAACCCATTTTTGGAACTGTCGTCATCGCTGGGGTTGGCCTGATTGGCGGGTCCATCGGTCTGGGGCTTCGCGCCCGCTTTCTGGCCGAAAAGGTGATTGGCTTTGACCGCGACCCCACCACGCTGCAAACCGCGCTGGGCCTGGGCGTGATTGATGAAGCACAGCTCGAGCCAGGAGAGTGGCTGCGAGATGCGGAAATGGTGATTTTAGCCACTCCGGTAGGGCGCATTGTTTCGCTGGCAGAGAAGCTGTTTCCCTTTGTAGGCCCTCAGACTATTTTTACGGATGTGGGCAGCGTCAAAAAACCGCTGGCGGACGCGCTGGCGCACTTCCCACACTACGTTCCCGGACACCCTATGGCGGGTAGCGAACGCGCCGGAGTGGAACACGCCGACGCTGAACTGCTCAAAAACGCGGTCTGGGTGCTGACTCCTACGGACCTGACCCCGCTGGGAACGCTCTCCAAAGTGCGGCGTTTGGTGGACTCACTGGGCGCAACCCCGGTGGTGATGCCGCCCGAGGCGCACGACCAGTTGGTGGCCACCACCAGCCACCTGCCGTACTTTACCGCGCTGGCCCTGACCCACATGGTGGCCAGGGACGAACGTTTGGGCCTGCTGGCAGCGGGCGGATTTCGGGACCTCACCCGAGTAGCCAGTGGAAACCCGCGTATGAGCCGGGATATGGTGGTTCACAACAAGCTGGCGCTCAAAGAAGCGCTGGGCCGCTTCCGACGCCAACTCGAGCACTTAGAAGACCTGCTCGAGACCGGGGAAGAACTGCTCGAGGCCGCCGAGGAGGGCAAGCGCACACGGGACAGCATTCCAGTGGTGCGCCGCGCCCTGCTGCCCGCGCTGCAAGACCTGTATGTGGCGGTCCCAGACAGGCCAGGAATGCTGGGTAAAGTGACCCAACTCGCCGGAGAAGCCGGGGCTAACATCAAAGACATCGAGGTTCTGGCGGTGCGGGACCAGGGCGCTTCGGTGCGGCTGGGCCTCGAGTCCCGTGACGATTTAGAGAAAGCGCGTTTGGCGCTCGA
>JACMOA010000333.1 GCA_014378225.1 Deinococcales bacterium
CGAGCAGCGTGCAAAAGCACCGCCTCACTTTGCGCTCTGGCGCGGGTGTAATCATCTGGGGCGCTCACAGCGGCAGCAGTAAAGGTTCTGGATGCCTCCTCGAGCCGTCCCAATCGTCGCAGCGCGGTTCCCAGCCCGGTGCGGGCGCGGGACACCTCACTCAGCGGGGCCTCGCTCGAGCGCAATCCCTCGAGCGCTTTTTCCAGCGCGTCCCTGGCCCAACCCTGCTGACCCAGCCGCATCCACATGTCTCCCAGTTGGTACTGAGCGCGTGCCGCAAGCAGTGGAATGCTCGAGCCGGACACCGAACTCAGGTCGTGCAGCGCACCTTCCCACTGGCCCAAATCCTTGTGAATCAGACCGCGCCAGAAGCGGGTTCGGCCTTCGAGTGGCTCGAGGGCCGACTCTACCGCGCACTCGGCGGCCACCTCCACATAGCGCAAGGCCAGCGCTGCCTGACCCTCCCAGCGCAGCAGCGCAACGTGTGCCAGGGCTAACTCACCACGGGTAGGAGCGCCCAACTCGAGGGTCTCGAGTCCGACCTTCATCGGGTCGGGAAGGTGTTGCAGTGCGGCTCGAGCGTCTTCAAAGCGGGCTTCTTCTACCGCCCGCTCCACCGCCCGCACCTGAGTCAGCAGCTTGGAGGCTGGGTTGGGCGAAGTTTTGAGCACCTCGAGTGCCTCGTCCAGACAAGGATGCTGAAAACGGCCCAGCGTGGTGTAGTGCTCTACCACTGACAGGGTGAGGCGCTCGAAGCCCTCGAGCGGTAGATTCTCCTCAGATTTGAGCCGCCTCCAGGCATTTTCCAGCGACCCAAACGGCACGGCAGGCGTGCTGTCCAGACACAGCCGTACCACGCCGGTTCCGTCTCCCGCCTCGAGCGCGTGTTCCAGCGCCCGTTCAATCTCACTTTTCTCTTCGGACAGCACCGCTGCTCGGGCGTGCAGCTTGCGCCGCCTTTCCGCCCGGTCATGCGGATAGCGCTCGAGCAGTTTTTCGAGCAAAGGCCGCGAGGTGGGCCGCACCCGTCCGCGTCCACTGGGTTCCAGAAAAGCACGTTCCAGGGCGGGTAAATCCTCGAGTGAACGGCGCTCGAGCAGGCTGGAAAGCACGCTCGAGTCCACGTCACTCCATGAAGGCGGACAGGCCACCGAAAGCGCCTCGAGAAAGTCGCGCAGCCGCTCGTCGCGCAGGGCGGGCAGCCGTCCGCCCTGCTCAGTTTCCATTCCCGCCAGCAAAGTTAAAAGTCCCAGCGCCTCGTAATCACGCCCTGCTTGCCCCACGATGCGCTCCACTTCTGGTGGCGGCAAATACGGCAACTTCAGACGCACAAATCGGCGCGATTCTTCGAGCGTGGGCGGCGGCAGCTCGATGGGTTCGCCATACTCGCCTAATTCTGGGGGTAGGCCCTCGAGTGTGTTGAGCAGGGCTAAAATGGCCCAGCCGCTTTTCTCGAGTGGCTGTAAAAGATGATGCCACGCCCACAAACTGGGGTTGGCGCTCGAGCCGTCGGGTAGACGCAAAGCACTTCCCGCCAGGGTTCCGCGCTGTCCAGCCCTGAGCAGCAAAACCCCGCCTTGTACGCCCTCGAGACCGCCAAGCAAGGCGCGGCTGAGTTCGGCTTGTAAACCACCACTCACTGCGTAAGGGGCGCTTTCCTGAAGCCGGGACAGCGGCCCATGCAGGCTCGAGCGCGGCAGGTTCAGTTGGGAAAACAGGCGCTCGAGTTCGGGGGCCAATTCGCCGCCCACATGCAGCCGCAGGGGTTCATTCAGTGCGGTTCCCAGGTGGTCCATCAGCATAGTCTTGCCCACGCCATGCCGTCCCAACACCAGCATCTTAGGCTGTTTACCCGCTCGTACTCCGCTCAGGAATCGCCGGTAAACCATGCGTTTTTCGCGGCCCAGCAGTTGACGCACCTGCGGATAAAGGTCCTGCTCGAGCGACTCAAGCTGAAGGCTGCGCGGCAACTCCAGCCCCACACTTTCACATAGCGTCTCGAGTACCCCACGCAACAGCACCTTGTCCGGCGGCGTGCCAATTTCGCGGTACACGATGTTACGAACCGCCCCACTAGAGGCCCCCCGCGCTCCCATTCTCCCCTCGAGCCAGCGCAAACTGCCCACATGTCCATTTTCGTCGCGCCGCCCCACCAAATGAGGACGCAACAGGTTCAGGGTCTCGAGCCAGGGAGTAGATTGGGACACAGTTCAGTTTACCGCTCGAGAGAGGATGGGTTAGGTGGTGTACTAGGCAAGTAAACCGCTAGAGGGTTGGGGTGGTTGGAAAGTGGTTATAAGCCATTTGAGGCATTCTTTTAATGGGCGCTCTGGCTATGCTTCTCCAATGAAAAAGATTTTCTTTTATCGCCAGGACAACCCGCACGGCTATTTTTCTAACTTTTGGCCTGCTCCCATAGGATTAGAGGGCAAAATATGGCCTACCAGCGAACATTACTATCAAGCTCAGAAATTTCACGACCCGGAGATGCAGGAGTACATTCGCATCTCGAGCAGTCCCAGCGATTCTGCTCAACGTGGACGGGACCGTGCTTTTCCGCTGCGCCCGGACTGGGAAGAGGTCAAAGATGGGGTGATGTATCGGGCGCTCGAGGCTAAATTTACTCAGCACCCGGACCTGCGGGAAAAACTGCTCGAGACACAGGAAGCTTTTCTGGTGGAGCATACCCGTAACGATGCTTACTGGGCCGATGGGGGAGACGGCAGCGGTCAAAACAAATTGGGCTATTTGCTAATGCGCTTACGTGACGCTCTCAGGAATGGGGAAAGTTGAACGCTCGAGGGTGGGGAGGAGAAGCTGCTCGAGAGGGCACCCCCCACCCCCCTTGACAAATCCTTCTGGAAATGCTTCCATAGTGTTCGAGAAACAATCAAAACACAGAGAGTCGCTCGAGGGTGCTGTTTTTTCAGTGCTTTCCTTTCACGGCGCTCTCGAGGGGAACCTATGACCCGTCGCCTTGCCGCTCTTAGCCTGCTCACGGTCCTGCTTGCTGCCTGTGGTGGTCAGCCCACCGCTTCTTACGTTGGAAACGCTTCCAACTCGAGTTCAAGTGAAATTAGCCCCCTGCTCGAGGGTCAACTGGAGAGTCAATCCGTCTCGAGCGCTAATGCCGATATCTGGCGTAAGCAAATCATTTATCTGGTCATGACTGACCGTTTTTCTAACGGCAACACTGCCAACGACACTCTGGGCCAGCCCAACTGCCTGGATGTTAACAATCCCAATAAGTTTCACGGCGGGGATTTTGCAGGTTTGCAATCCAAGCTGGGCTACATCAAGGATTTGGGTGCAACAGCGGTTTGGGTCACTCCGGTTTACAAACAGGTGGGCATCGTGGGAACGTCTTGCGGCTATCACGGTTACTGGGCCGATTACACCAACCCCTCGAGCAGCGCCGTAGAACCTAAATTGGGAACTTCGAGCAACCTGACAAGCCTGATAGATAGTTTGCACTCGAGCACTTACAACATGAAGTTTATTCTGGACATGGTGGTCAACCACGCTGGGTATAACGCCAGCATTGTGGCTAGCAATCCCTCATGGTTTCACCCTAACTGCTCCGGCGACGACATCGTGTGTCCGCTGGCGGGTCTGCCCGATTTTCGTCAGGAAGACCCCGCCGTGGCCATTTACCTCACCGACCTGAGCAAAAACTGGGCCTCGAGCTACGCACTGGACAGCATTCGCATGGATACGGTCAAACACGCGCCGATGAGCTACTGGCAAAACTCCTGGGTTCCGGGGGTCAATGTGGCTCGTCCCAACATGTTCCTGCTGGGCGAGGCTTTCTTGGACAGCACGGCAAGCCAGCTCAAGCCCTATTACGACGCAGGCTTCGATTCCACCTTCAACTTTCCGCTGCGCTCTGCATTGGTGCGGACCATCGGCAAGGGCGGCAGTGTGGACGATTTGGCCGGAAAGGTCTCGGACTATGTGGGAACGTTGGGCCTGAACCGGGCGCTGCTTACGGTCAATTTATTGGACAACCACGATGTGGGCCGCTTCATCAACGAACCGGGTTTGGGTGTTCCCGAGGTGGAAATCCGCCGTCGCTACAACATGGGCCTGACCACTCTTTTCACCCTACCAGGCATTCCCCAAATTTACTACGGGAACGAGCTGGGTGTGTACGGCGGCAACGACCCGGATAACCGCAAAGATATGCCCTCTTGGGCCTGGACCGATGCGGGCCGTAACACTGCTCAGGGCGGCTACCTGGGCGCAGGTACACCCAAAGCTACCTTTGACCTGACTAAGCGTCTCGCCTCGGTGCGGACCAATAACCCGGCGCTATGGAAGGGCTACTACGCTGAGATGTGGCGGCAGAACGGTAGCGGTCCCAACGTTTACGCCTTTTTCCGGGGGTCTGGCATCAACCGGGTAATAGTGTTGGTCAACAACGGCACTTCGGCGTCAGGGACTATTAACTTTCCCATCACGGCCAACGCCGGAATTGCACAGGCAGACCGTGACGCCATTAAGAGCGCTACCTTTGACGAGCAAGCGAATTGGTGCTCGAGCGGAATTTCTACGGTCACAGCCAATGGCTCGAGCTTGGGAGTGAATATTCCAGGGCAGTGTGTGCTGGTGTATAAGGCGCGTTGAGAGGGTAGAAGACATTAGATTTCAGACGTCAGATAAAAAAGCCCCCGCTCGAGCGGGGGCTTTTTTATCCAAAACAAGCCTATTCTTTGCTCGAGTCTTTTTTGTTACCTTCGGGGAACTGGTCCTGAAGGTGGGCCTCGAGAAACCACAGGTACTTATCCATATCCCTCGAGACGTCCGTAAAAAGGTCGGTGGTGTCGGCGTCGCCCAGGTCGTCGGCCTTCTCAATTGCGTCACGCACGCTGGCGGCATAATCTGCGAGGCGTTCGGCCAGGGCATTTAGGTGCTCTTCACCAGTGACTGCGCTGACCGGATACTCCTCGAGCATGGAGTTTTGGGCGGCCATGCGGACCGTTCCCATCGCTACGCCGCCCAGTGCGGCGGCCCGCTCTGCAATTTCGTCAATGTACTCGAACACGGCCTCGGCCACCTTGTCGAAAAGCTCGTGCAACATGATGAACTGTGAACCCTTGACGTTCCAGTGGGCCTGCTTGACCTGGGTGTAAAAGTCCAGGGTATTGGCAAGTTGCTGGTTCAGGAGTTCCACCAGGGGAATTCGGGTGGTGGTGGGAATGTCAATGCGGCTACGAAAGGTGCGAATCTTGGCGGGTGCGGTCTGGGTTGCTTTGTCCATAAGGGTCTCCTCGAGAGCAATAAATTTCCTTCTTATCTTTGGCGCTCGAGGTGAGAATTACGGTAGGAAATGCCCAAGTGGAGTGGGGGAATGCTCGAGGGATAAACCGCTCCTCTATTTCTTTGCGGAATCCACCTTTAGCTCCGAGTAAGAAGCAATGGCCTCGATTACGGTAGGCAAGGTGGCTTCACTCCAGCGTTCCGAAAAAACCTCTGTGCTTCCGAGGTTTATTTTAAGCGTGCCAGGTTTGACCCACACTACCCACAACTGTTTTGGCTGAGGTGCGAAAGGACCGCACATGGACTCCCGTTCTGGTGCCCAGAGCACAACCTAGCTTCCCACCCTCG
>JACMOA010000334.1 GCA_014378225.1 Deinococcales bacterium
ACCGCGCCGATGACCGACACCGAGCCGGACTCGCCGGACAGGGTTTCCACCACGCCTGCACGCTCGTAGAAAGCGGCGAGGCGGGCGGACAGGTAAGGCGGGTAGCCCTCCTCGGCGGGCATCTCCACGAGACGGCTCGAGATTTCGCGCAGCGCCTCGGCCCAGCGGCTGGTGGAATCTGCCATCAGGGACACGTCGTAGCCCTGGTCGCGGAAGTATTCCGCGAGGGTTACACCGGTGTACACGCTGGCTTCCCTTGCGGCTACTGGCATGTTGGAGGTGTTGGCAATCAGAATGGTGCGCTGCATCAGCGGATTTCCGGTCTTGGGGTCCTCGAGTTCGGGGAACTCGACCAAAACGTCGGTCATCTCGTTGCCGCGCTCACCGCAGCCCACGTAAACCACGATGTCGGCGTTGCCGTATTTGGCCACGCTCTGCTGGGTTACAGTTTTACCGCTGCCGAACGGGCCGGGAATGGCTGCCGCGCCGCCCATCACCAGCGGAAACAGCACGTCCAGAATCCGCATTCCGGTGAGAAACGGGAGGCTGGGGTCCTGCTTCTTGGTGTAAGGGCGAGCCTGACGAACTGGCCAGTAGTGCGCCAGACGTAGTTTGGTGCCGTCCTCGAGTTCACCAATGGTGTCGTCAATGGTGTATTCGCCCTCGGCCACAAAACTCTTGAGCTTGCCCGCAATGCGGGGTGGGGTCAGAATCTTGTGGGTAAAGGAGAACTCTGGCACGGTTCCCAGAATGCTCGAGCCGCTGATTTCGTCTCCGGCGCTCACACGGGGTGTAAAGTGCCACTTTTGAGTACGGTTGAGCGCACTCACCTCGATTCCCCTGGCGATAAAGTCGCCGGAAGCTTCGCGGATTTTGTCCAGCGGACGCTGAATGCCGTCGTAGATACCGTTGAGCATCCCTGGACCCAGTTCTACCGAAAGCGGCAAATTGGTGCTGACCACCGGTTCGCCCACTGTCAGTCCAGCGGTGTCCTCGTAAACCTGCACAAAGGCAGTGTCGCCGTCCAGGCGGATGATTTCACCCACCAGACGCTCTTTTCCGACCCGCACGGTGTCGAACATGCGTGCGCCCATCATGTTTTTGGCGATGACGGCGGGTCCGGCGATATTTTCGACCAAACCTTGAATGGTACTCATGCTGCCTCCAGAAGAGAAAATTGAAATGTCTTTCCCTGTTTAAATGCGGTCCCGCTTAGTGTATTCGCTCGAGCATCAAGCCAATGAGCGTTTTGTCCTGCACGCCATTTCCCAAATTGACAACGGCTCGAGCGTTGGCTTTTGCTTTGGTGAACAAGAGCAGGCACAATACCTGCCCTTACATCATCCTTTTTAGTTCAAGCCCCTAGAGCTTGATGTCAAAGCCAATGGTGTCGCGCACCAGCTTGCCCATGTAGGCTTTAGCGTCCACATTCTCGGTGGAAAATGCGTCTGCCAGCGAAGGAATGGGCAACAAAATCGGCAAATCGCGCCCACGCATGGCCCGCTCTACACTTTTAGCCGGGTCGCTCAGCAGGCTCGAGTCCACTGCCACCAGGCCGTAACCGCCCTGTGTCACCAGTTTCTCGAGCGCAGCCTGTGCGGTTTCAGGAGTAGCTTGCACCACTTCGACTCCTGCCAGACGAAAGCCAGTAGCGGTTTCAGAATCTGCAAGAACGGCAACCTTATACATAGCCCAACTCCCGGCGAATACCTTCCTGCGGCACGTTGTAGAACTTACCGCGTGCAATCAGGCGCAAACTGGCGATTTCGGTTTCCTTCTTGCGAAGAAAATCTGCGGCCAGTCCTGGTCCCAGCGCGTCCGAAGTGGCTGCACTCGAAGCCGCATGGTCCAGCAAGCGGCGCGAAGCAAGGTCTGCTTCCTCGAGCGTGGCTGCCTCGAGCACGGGTGCAAGTTCTGCGTTTGAAACGCTGGCATCGCCGGAAGCGAGACGGATAAAATCCCCCTCAAGCAGAGAACCCCCAGGAACGAAAAAGCGGCCCGGATTGGCTGCACCCCGCAACTGACGGGCGCTCAAAGCGTTGCGAACGTCAATCTCTCGGCTCAGGTAACGGCGCAGTCCCGCCGTTTTGACGGTGCTCAGCGCGTAACGGTAATACCCTTGGTCCAGCGCAACTTCAAAGTCCATCGGGTCGTTGCTTGAGGTAAACGCCTGAGCCGCGTCCCGAAACACTCGAGCCAGAGGGCCACCGCCCACCGAAAGGGTCTGCGCCGCGCTCAAAACATCGGTGGCGGTGCTTGCAGCCTGAAGCAGCGGCAGGGCCAGCGTTCCACCCGGAATAAAAGCTTCCCCAATCGTCTCGCTCGAGCGCCCTTTCATCAGTCCACGTCCCAGGGTCTTGAGGTTGGTGAGGTCCCACTTGGCCAGCAGAACCCCGATTTCACCTTTCGGCTCTCCGTCGGTGAAACTAAACACCTTGCGGGCGATGCGGTGAAAATTCCTCGAGAGGGCCGCGTCCAGCTCAGGCAAACCCGAACCTTGAGCGGTGGTTTCGCGCAAATCCTCAGCCAGTGCGGTTTCGGAAAGCTGACGCAAGAATTCGGGGTAGCTCGAGGATGCAGAAAGTTCCTCGAGCGTACGCTGCGGCAGGAGTTCGGTTCTCAGGATGCGAATGCGTCCGTTGATATAGCCATAATCGTCGGCCATAACCTTAACCGTTCAAAATCTGGGCCACTTGCGGGGCCAGACTTTCCCTTACCCGCTCGAGCCGCCCTAGCAAGGTGTTGGTGATGCCGCTTTTGCCATTTTTGCCCACCAGACGCACCCCGGTTTGAATGCTGGCGTTGGGCCGCACCGGAACGTGTAAGTTCACGCTGGCAAAAGCCTGAGCTGCTAGCTCGAGGTCGTCGGGGTGAACTTCGGCGGCTTCCACCTGTCCCATTACCTGAGCCGCTTCCTCAGCCAGTTTTGCCAGCAGGTTTTTGTAAGCGTCGGGGTTTCCTTTACCAAAAGCCAACATGCGCTTTTGGGCTTCGGAAAAAGCCCGCACCATGCCGCTGTCGGCGGTGCTGAGCCTTATTGCATTGGTCTCGAGGTGAGCCGAACTGGTGGCCCGCACGATGCCGGACTGCATCTGGCTCTCGAGGGCGCGACGTTTGCTCTCGAGCATACTCTTGGCCTGGTCTTTGGCCGCCTGCACGATGCGGGCGGCATCTTCGTGCGCCGTTTTCTCGAGCGCAGAAATTTCAGCCTGCGCCTCGTTTCTTAGTAGTGTGGTCAAATCGGCCATAAGGTACTCCTGTTTGAGTCTTAGTTCTGAGTTTTGAATTCTGAGTTTTGAGTTACGTCGGCCTCGAGCACAAGCAAAAGCGACTCATTACTCATGGCTCATCACTGTTATCGCAACAAGAACAGACCCACGAAACCGAAAATCACCAGGGTCTCGGGAATCACGAACCAGATGAGCATTTGACCGAATTTCTCGGGGCGCTCGGCAGTAACTCCAGCAGCGGCGGCACCGATGCGGCCCTGGGCAATACCCGTACCAATAGCTCCCAGACCGAGGGCCAGACCTGCGCCGATAGCCTTAAGACCGTCTACCAGCGCACTACTGGCTCCAGCAGTTCCAGTAGCTTCCTGAGCAGTAGCGATTGAGGCAAGGACAAAAATGGCTAAAACAGTGGCGAGTTTCTTCATGCGTTCCTCCAACAGAACAGGGTTTGGGTAAATCTTAGCTTGAACGGGTCCGCTCGAGGTTGTACCTCATTTGAGGGCTTTTTGACAACTTCAAACTCTCGAGCGGTGGGAAAAGTTTTTCAAAAGTGGGCTACTCGGACCTAACTTACTCGAGCGAGGAGCGTGAACGCTTGAACGGGCTGTAGCGAGGACCAGATTCGGTATAAAACCCGGTGGGGTTGAGGAATTCCACGTAGTGCAAACGCAGTGGCTGCATAACGTGACCAATCAGGGTGAGTGCAATAGCGATAGAGTGGACGATAAACGAGACCACAATGCCGATAAGTCCACCAATGATGCCGTAAGTCTGTCCCAGTCCCCAACCGAGGTCGGTGGCGAGGTTGGCCAGAATAGCTGAAGCCAAGCCCACCGCGAAAAGACGCGAGAAGCTGATAATGTTTCCACCCTGAGACAGAATTTCAATAAACATCAGCGGGACTTTGGCCATAATCACGCCCAGAATGAACACCGCGAAGCCCACAATCATCACCCAGACCAGGGGATTGCTGAAGTTGCCCAGCGCCGCGAAATCGCTGCCATTGGTAAGGTAAACGCGGGCCAGCATCACCAGACCGAGCATTCCACCCAGCATCCCCACCGCTTCCCAGAAGTGATGCATGTGCTTGTGCTTGAGGGAAAGCTGAGCTTTGAGGCCCCAGCTCCAGAACAGGTACACGATGCCAAACCCGATGGTGATGAGCAAGACCGTGGGTGCAAACACCGGGTCCACTCGAGGAAAGAGAATCGGAATTGCACCGTAGTTCTTCTTGCCTTCCTCTGCCAGTTTGACGAGGTGCTCCGCGTTGGGGTACAAACCGGGGTCAATATAGAACCAGTGGAAGTGTTCGCCCAGAGTGCCGAAGAACTCTCCGGTGAGGAAACCCCACAGAATGCTCCACAGGCTCATGATGAGCACCACATACCCCACCTGATTCAAGGTTTTTGAATCCAGATTGAGACCCATGAAACCCAGGCTCAAACTTCCCCCTTTTGCGGCCCTAGAGCGCATCCAACCTGCCACCGCTAGAAACAGCAGTCCCAGGCCAATATCTGCAATCACAAAGCCAAAAAAGAAAGGAAAGAACAACGAAACAATCCAGCTCGGGTCAAACGTGCCGTAGCGCGGCGGCGACGAAACATTGAGCAGGAACTCGAAATTCTTGACGTAAGGCTGATTCTCGAGCTTGACCGGAATTTCTTCCGCGTGGTGCTCGTCCGCGTCGTGCAAATCAAAGGTTACGCTCTCCTTGAACGGCTCGAGCGCACTTTGTAAGGCGCTCACCGAACCTACCGGAACGTGGCCCCGCAGGGCAAAGCCATACTTGCCCCGCGCTCCCTGAGCGTGCGCGTCAAAAATGCCTACCCGGTCTTTAAGTTCATCCCGAATCGTGGACAAGCTCGACCCGTCCTGCTTACCCAGACTCTCGAGCTGACCCCGGATACCGGAGAGGTCTTTGGACCCGCTCGAGGCCACACGGGAAAGTTCCTTTGCAGCGTCCGCAAAAGGCATCGCGTCAAAGCGACCCGGAAGGCGCAACTCGCCAATTCGGGCTTTGCTGAGCGCCGCCCGCGCCAAATCACGCTCTTCCTTCTTCACTGCAATCAGTCCGGCCTGCAAGGTTCCTGAAGGGCGGGTCTCGAGCAGAAATCGGTCCGAGAGTCCGGCTTGCAGCGCACTTTGCAGACTGGCGAGGTCTCCTCCACCCGCAGG
>JACMOA010000335.1 GCA_014378225.1 Deinococcales bacterium
AAAGCCCTGCTGGGTAAGGTGGTCGTGGCCGAAAAAGTGGCCCAGGCCAACGGTATCCGCCGCCGCGAGGAAACCGCCGCGACCCGCAGCTTGCTCAACACCGCCAAAGTGATGGAAGACAACCCCGTGGCCCTGCGCCTCAAGGAACTCGAGACCTTAGAACGCGTAACCGAGCGGGTGGGTTCGCTCACAGTTCATAGCGGTTTGGAAGGCGTGTTGAGCGATTTGGTCAAGATTCGGCGCTGAGTGGGGCATTCAGTATAAAGAAGGGACGCATAACCCTGCGTCCCTTCTTTTGGTTCAAACTTTTGGGTTCAAATTCCTGACACTCGAGCGCCAGGATTATGGAATTTTACTTGGCTTTTGGGGCTTAAGTTCGCTCGAGGAGGGTGTTTTGAGCGCTAAATCCGGTTTGGATTCCGACGTAACCGCTTCACTCGAGGGCATGGTATCCGTCTGAGCAGCCTTTACGCGACTTGCTCGAGGTTTTGGGGTTGAAGCCTTAACCACCTGTGGCTCGAGCGAACTAGGCAAACTCGTGGGCATCAGGTCGCTGTTGATGGCTCCAATTTTGCCATCCCGCACCGCCTGGGCCGCCAACGCTGCGCCCACGATTCCCGCGTTGTTTCGCAAAACCGCAGGTACAATTTCAGCCTTGACCTCGAGCATATCGCCAAATTTGCTCCAGTCTTTGCTGATACCGCCGCCAATAATAAACAAGTCTGGGGTAAACAACATCTCGAGGTGCTTCAGATAACGGTTAACCCGCTTGGTCCAGCGCTTGAAGCCCAGCTCCTGCTCTTCTTTGGCCTTGCCCGAGGCCCACGGTTCGACTTCATGACCCCCCAGCTCGAGGTGTCCCAGTTCGGTGTTAGGAACCAGTTTACCGTCCAGAATGAGTCCACTGCCAATTCCGGTTCCAAAGGTGAGCATCAGGACCAGACCCTGGTGGCCCTTGCCCGCTCCAAAAGCCACCTCGCCCAGCGCGGCAGCGTCGGCATCGTTGAGCACAATCACATCCAGCCCCGTCGCGTCCTCGAGCAGCTTTTCAGCGTTGGCCCCAATCCAGGCGTTGTCCACATTGGCCGCGCTGAGCGTAACCCCGTGCTGCACTACTGCTGGAAAAGTGCATCCCACCGGACCTTTCCAGTTGAGGTGGGCTACCAGTTGTTTCACCGTCTGAGCCACCGCCTGCGGTGTGGCAGGTTGTGGCGTAGGAATGCGGTGTCGCTCGGTGAGAAGTGCGCCGGTTTCCACGTCTACCACGGCACCTTTAATGCCTGTACCGCC
This sequence comes from Deinococcales bacterium, assembly GCA_014378225.1. Classification (GTDB taxonomy): domain Bacteria; phylum Deinococcota; class Deinococci; order Deinococcales; family Deinococcaceae; genus JACMOA01. The sequence goes on from JACMOA010000335.1 coordinate 1,291, forward strand.
AATGTCTATGCCTAAAACGTGTTTGCTCATGAGTGAGGTTACTTTAGCACTCGAGGGTTGGAAAAACGCCAAAAGTTTAGAGGTGTGTTTTGAGTGGTGAGTTTCGAGGGGTGAGTTGTGAAAGACATCAGAGGTCAGACATCAGAAAAAGCAAGAACAAAGGCTATTCGCGTATGTGAGTAGCGGGGGTCCTCGAGTCGCAATAGGAAGCTGACTCGCGGCATGAGGGAGGGGGATTGGGCGCTCCGATCAACGCGGAGCCGCGCGAGCCTGCAGAGAGGTGAGCACCTCGAGTGGATGCTGACCCTGACGCTTGGCCGTCTCGAGCACACTCTTAATCATCGCGTACCCATCCGCTCCCCGCCCTGTCTTGCTGCACTGCGATACCTTCCGAGCAATCACCCCTGAACGTAAAGCACGCTCCGCCGCGTTGTTGGTTGGGGGAATACTCGGATCCTCGAGA
>JACMOA010000034.1 GCA_014378225.1 Deinococcales bacterium
CCGTTAAGCAAGCTTACCTTTCCCTGCTCGAGTCGGGGAAACGCACCGAGGTTAACCTACACTTACTTTACGAGTGGGCGCGGTTTCTCGAGATAAATTTAGGGATGAGTGAGGACGTCGTGGCACCCAAAAAAACTTCTACGTTAGCTGACTCTGTTCCTCTGATGCAAGCGGCTATAGCTCGAGTGCTTCCCTGTATCCCCTTGACAGAAAATTTACCTCAAGATTTACTAAAAACTTGGGAAGCCTATTCACAACAGTATTTAGTGGATTTACCGCTCGAGACGCTAGAAGTTTTTGACACCCTTTATCAGTTCAGCAGTAAAACTTTGAAAGGGAAAAGTGCCAGTAAAGGTTTTGCCGGAGTTGCTCTAGTAGCGGTTCTAGGGAGGTTACTCAAGCCAGACTACAGGCCGCATCAAAATTTTTACGACATTCATCCCCGTTCTCTATTCGAGAAATATATATTTCCGGTTTTACGTGAATACCGCGCTCCCATCGGCAAATCTGACCCACTCAATGTAGCTAAAAATATTGGACAAATCAACCTCGAGTGGGCCAGGGGAAAAGACCCCGAGTCTGCGGCGAGGGCAGCCGTTCAGCTTACAGAGTGGGCTAGTGACGCTAACGAAACACAGCTTCAGCACATGCTCGAGGGCATGATGTGGTGGTATTTGACTTTAGGCAGGTGGCTTGGACACACTCTGGAGGCTCCACAGTACGCAGACCAAGCTCTGGACGTAGTTTATCTGTGTTCAGAGCTAATCAAAAAAGCTCCCGCAGGAGGGTATAGCGCTCAAGCTATCGTAGGATTGATGTTAAAAATGAGACTTCTTTTCTGGCAGAGTCCTTTATTACTCGAGGGTTTAGGAGAAAGAATTTACTCTACCAATACCACTTCGAAAAAAGCGGGAGATTTTATTCTATGCACCGAATCACAAAACTTAGTTTATGAAGTAACCACCAAAAAAATAGATTTAAAACGACTCGAGGATAGTTTCGATGCCACGATGTCCACTCGAAAGAAAGGAACTCACTCCACAGAAGTCGTTTTTCTTTGTACTCTCGAGAACGTATCCGAATTAAGTATTGAAAGGCTACCTGCCCAAATTACGCTAAGAAATTTAAAATTTGGTTTTATAAACCTATTCGAGTGGATTGAACTACATCTTTTCGAACTAGGTCATATGGGAAGACTGGCTTTCGTACAACAATTGACCCTCGAGCTGGAAAGCAGTGATGACATAGCTCTAAAAACCCTCTGGAAGCAGCTTGTGAGCTGACTGACCAGCGCTCGAGCCACACCCAAAACCCGTCACTGAAACAGCTCGTCCACACTCTGAAACCCCACCACTGGAGTGAGCCAGATGCTCAGTTCGGAAAAGCCGTTGGTCACTAACATCACCGCCGCAATCACCATCATCACTCCACCTACGCGCTCAATCGTTGGGGTGTAGCGGTTGAGTTTTCTGCTCGAGCCAAAGAAAAAAGCGAACAGCAAGAAAGGAATCGAAAAGCCCAACACGTAAAGACCCAACAGTGGAATTCCCTGTCCCGGCGAACTGGCAGCGGCGGAAAGCGCGGTGCTGAGAAATGGCCCTAAACACGGGGACCAGCCCGCCGCAAATGCCAGTCCCACCACTGCGCTGCCCAGGTATCCAGCGGGTTTTTTAGAAAATTGAACTCGAGCTTCCATCTTCAGAAAAGGGATTTTAAGGATGTTGAGCGTGCTGAGTCCCAGAACCAGCAACAGAGCCGCGCCGACATAGCGTACTTGCGTGTTGTACTGGGTCAGCAGGGTCTGCACGCTATCTGCCAGTGCGCCCAGAGCCAGGAAAATCAGGCTGAAACCCAGCAAAAAAGCCACCGCGTGCCGCATGACTGCGCCGCGTTTTTCCCCCTGCGCCATCTCGCCTGGGGTCATTCCAGTGAGAAACCCCAGATAAGCCGGAATTAGTGGCAGCACACACGGTGACAGAATGGACAGCACGCCTGTGCCGAAAACCAGAAAAAAGGTGACTAGCGGTATGGTCATAGATTCCTTGCGAAACTCAAAAGTGTGCAAAAAAACTCGAGCGCATCAGTAAACGCTCGAGCCAGAATTGACGCTCATGGAAAATGATGCTCGAGGACTATTTTTTCAGGGTGGCTTTGAAACCCGTTTTGAGCAGATTAGCCTGATACTGTTCATCGCTCATTAGGCCGCTCTGTTGCGCCGCCACTTTGCCCGCGCCGTCAATAAACACCGTTACAGGTTGTCCAATGATGCGGTAGTTTTTGGCCACGCTCGAGCCACTATCGGTTCCTTTTCCCTCGGCCAGGGCGCGAATATTCTTGTAGCCCTTGTCGGCAAAAAACTTCCAGGCGTCGCTCGAGGTGTCGGTAGGGCTGATAGCAAAGTGATTTTTGAAACCAAGAGTATTCAGCGCCGTGTTGAATTCCGGCAACTCCTGCTTGCACGAGGGACACCAGGTGGCCCAGAAGGTTAGGACTACAGGCTGACCCTTGAGTTTGGCCAGTTCGATGACCGTTCCGCGCGAGTCTGTCAGTTTGAAGTTGGGCGCGAGGTCTCCTACTTTGGTTGCGCTTGCCAGGGAAAGGCTGAGCAGCGCGGCTGTAACAAACAGTTTTTTCATGGTATTTCCTCCACTATCGAGCTTCGAGTCAGGTACGCAGGCTCGAGCGCAAAAGTTCAGACTCTCAGGATAAGTCCAGAGCGGCCCCTCGAGAGTGTGGGATGTTGCTCCTCTGCTCGAGGGAGTTGGGTTCTGGGTTTTCGGTTTTCAGTTATACCAAGTTGCCAACACTGACTTTCCACCCTGGGAAAAGTACCGGGATGGAAATACAAAACAGCAACCCGGTATTCTAGTTTTCTCGCTCCACTCGGCCTTGAAGAGCTGGAACTTCTTCAAGGCAACTTGATATTAGAGACGTGGAACATGCCAACTGGCCCTCGAGAGCCAAACTAATCACTAATCAACCCCATTCAATTCACTCGAGGACACACTGCAATTCCTTCCCCGGTTTTTGGCGGCATACAGCGCCTGGTCTGCTTTTTTCAGAAGTTGAATGGGTTCAGTCACACCTTTGAAGGGCAGGGCAGCCAACCCGATGGAGACGGTAAGTTTCCCTCCCGGCTGACCCTCTCCACCCACAAAACGGGTCTGGCGAATTCGGCTTTGCAGGCGTTCAATCACCTGAAGACCCTCGAGTTCGGAAGCGTCGGGCAGGATGAAGGCAAATTCCTCGCCGCCGTAACGGGCTACGGTGTCGCGCCGCCGCGCCTCGCTCGAGAGCAGATTACAAAGGTCTCTCAGCAGGGTATCGCCCACAGGGTGGCCGTTCTGGTCGTTGAAGTGCTTGAAGTGGTCCACGTCCAGCAGCAATAAACTGAGCGGACAGCCTTTGGCTTGAGCGCGAGCAAATTCACGCTCCAAAGTGCGGTCAAAAGTTCCCCGGTTGGCCAGTCCGGTCAGCGGGTCCTCGCTGGCCCGCTGGCTGAGGTCGTCGAAAGAGCTGCTGAGCTGGTCTTGCAACAGTTTGCGCTTGAGCAGCGCTCTGGCCCGCACACCCAGTTCGATGCGCTCAAGCGGTTTCTCGAAATACTCGTCCGCACCCGTGTCCCAGGCCAGCAGCTTGGCTTCGCGTCCAGAATCTTGCGGAGCCATGATGATGATGGGCAAATCCCGCGTGCTCGAGCGTTCTTTAAAAGCCCTGCATGTGGCTATACCGGGATGGTGGAGACCGCCCAGGTCCAGCAGCAAGAGGTCTGGGTGAGGCGTCTCGAGCGGGGAAGGAGGACGGGAATAGATTTTGACCCTATACCCCAGCGCCTCAAGCGTGCTTTTTAGGTGCGCGGCTTGCTGTGGGTCTGGCTCAAAAAAACCCACCTCGGCACGTCGGCCCACACTGGCTTCCGGGGTGAACAGCGCGGGCAGGCTCAAAAGGTGACGCTTAACCAGCGCGAGTGAGGAGTCGCTCAAGGAGGATTCAACTACATCGCTCGAGCCTTCAAAACCCCCATGCGCCAGTTCGGAAAAACGTAGGTGAGATTCCAGACGGGCCA
>JACMOA010000336.1 GCA_014378225.1 Deinococcales bacterium
AGCACCAGGTTCTAGCCGCAGTTGTACCTTTACCCTCGGCGCGGTGTGGGGTGCGCTCGAGGCCATCAACGGCGAGATGTATCTGGGTAAGCAAACCGACAGCGTGTTGCGCGGTGGCTCGAGCGATAAGTTCGTTTTCTCTCCATTCTAAATCTTTCCCAAAAACACTCGAAAGGGCGGCCCAAGTGCCGCTCTTTTTGTTTGGGAAAACTTGAGGGGGAATTTCCGAAATCCTTTTCGAGCTAGACGAACCTACCTCAACTACGCATTTTCCCCTACACTAATCCCATGATGCGCGGCATACGTGGGGCCACCACCGTTACAGAGAACACCGCTGAAGCTATTTCCGAGGCCACAGCAGAACTGCTCGAGCGCTTACTGCTGGAGAACGCCCTCGAGTTCGAGCAAATTTGTAGCGTGATTTTTACCGTTACACCCGACCTGAACGCGGCCTTTCCAGCAGAAGCAGCCCGCGCTCTGGGCATGACCATGGTTCCGCTGCTCAACGCCCTCGAGATTGGGGTTCCGGGACGGCTCGAGAAAGCTATTCGGGTGATGATGCACGTAGACACGGATAAGGGCCAGCTCGAGATAAAACACATTTACTTGCGCGGAGCCACAGTGCTGAGGCCGGATTTGGCTAGCGCTCAGTAAGTTTGGCAAAGCTCGAGCGCTATACTCGCGCCATGTCTAACCCGGAATTTGTCGGACTTATCCAGTCACTCGAGGCCACTGCAGAAGCGGCGCTGGGCGAACTCAGCCCTTTATCCCGCCAGGTGCGCGGTGAGCTGGGTGGAGATTTTGGCGGTCCTCGAGCCTGGAGAATGGTGGAGAAAAGTTTGAAAATGCTCGAGACGCTGGCCGAGAAAACCCGTGGGAATCTTGATTTTGAGGAATCGGAGATTCTGGGAAACGCTATTCAGAATTTGCGCTCGAGGGTGAGTGAACAGGGGAGAAAGCAGGGGAGCAGGGGAGCGGGGGGGAGTGCCTAGTGCGTGTTCTTTTGCAGCGGGTCTCGAGCGCGTCTGTGACGGTGGATGAGGCGGTAGTGGGAAAGATTGGCCCTGGTTTTTTGCTGTTGGTGGGTATCGGTCAGGAAGATACTGCTCAGGACGTGGATACTCTGGCGGTCAAAATCTCACGCCTGCGGATTTTTCCCGACGAGAACGGCAAGATGAATCTGGACCTCGAGAAAGTAGGTGGACAGATTTTATCGGTCAGTCAATTCACGCTTTATGCGGACCTGACCCGAGGGAATCGGCCTGGATTTTCTCGAGCGGCCACGCCAGACGAGGGAAAGCGGCTGTGGGAAGCTTTTAATGCAAAGTTGCTCGAGCTGGGATTCGAGGTACAAACCGGAATTTTTGGAGCAGATATGAAGGTGAAACTGGTGAATGATGGCCCAGTGACGATGATGCTGGATTCGCAGTTTTGAGGGGTTGGGTTATGAGTTTTGCACCCCTGCACCCTCCAGCCATTTGCGCCTCGAACCCTCTAAAATACTCCGTATGGCCCGCAACTGGATTTCCCCGCTCGAGCTGAATTCCCGCCTCGAGAACCCCCACCTTGTGCTTTTCGACACCCAATTCAACCTTATGAATCCGGCGCTGGGCCGCGAACTTTACGCCGAGGGCCACCTTCCTGGAGCGTACTTTCTGGATGTTAACCTGGACCTCTCGAGTCCGGTCCTCGAGCACGGGGGCCGCCATCCGCTGCCCGATTTGACCGAGTTGGTGGACAAGCTCGAGCGCTCTGGTGTGACTCACGCCTCCGAAATTGTGGTCTACGACGACATGGGTGGCATGTACGCGGCCCGCTTGTGGTGGTTGCTCAGATACCTGGGCCATGACGATGTGAAGCTGCTAGACGGCGGTCTGGACGCTTGGCTCGAGGCGGGATTTCAGATGACTGTGGATGTTCCCCCTACTCGAGCGGGAAAGTTTACCCCAACTGTGCGCCCAGAGTTATTAGCCACGCTCGAGGACGTGCAAAAAGCTGTGCAGGGTAGACAAGTTCGCTTGTTAGACGCTCGAGCCGCCGAGCGTTTCCGGGGTGAAAAGGAAACCGTGGGCCCGGTGGCCGGACACATTCCGGGTGCCGAAAACTACCCGTTTATGGACAACCT
>JACMOA010000337.1 GCA_014378225.1 Deinococcales bacterium
CGGTAGCCATAGAAACCTCCTATACAATGGGGTTTCCAACGTGCGTCCATCCTTGCGAAGCAAACTTTTTGTTCAAGCAGCGGCGAGGCCCGATAGGTGCCGCTTATCTCAAGACAGCCGTTCGGACTCGATTGAAAATGGGTCAGCACGACGACCTTGCTATCGGACGACCTTCAAGGTCCAGGTGCGGTACGGTCTATCGTGCTCAGTCCCTCCTCTAACTTACAAGGTGCCGCTCATCTCAAGACGCGAAAGAAAGCAGGGGGGTCGCAGCACTCGAGCGAAACACCTCCTACTCAACTCCCCCTACACATTCCCACTTCCCCCCAACCCCTAAACTATCTCCATGAAGAAGCTGTTGCTGGACGAACTGCCACAAAACTACCCGCTCGAGGGCTACCGACGTAAACAGGTGCTCGAGTGGGTCTTCAAGCGCGGGGTTTTGTCGTTTGAAGAAATGTCCAACTTACCTAAAGAAATGCGTGCTCAGCTCGAGGCTGAATATACGCTCGAACCATTTATCAAGTCCGAATCGTTTCACTCGAGGGACGACAGTACCAAATACCTGCTGACTCTACACGGCGGAATGCAGATGGAGGCGGTGTACATGCCGTATCTGGACCGCAAAACCATCTGCATTTCCACGATGGTGGGCTGTCCAGCAGGGTGTAAGTTTTGCGCCACCGGAAGCATGGGCTTTGGGCGCAACCTCAGTGTGGGTGAAATTGTGGGCCAGATTCTGTTTGTGGCTCGAGCCGAAAAAATCGCGCCGCAGGAGATTCGCAATCTGGTGTTCATGGGCATGGGCGAACCACTGCTGAACTATGAAAACTCTATGAACGCCTCGAGAATAATGCTCTCCGAAGAAGCGCTGAACATGTCGTCACGCCGGGTCACGCTGTCCACTGTGGGTCTGGCGAGAGGGATTCGTAGGATGGCGCTCGAGGATGTCAATGTGAAGCTGGCCATTTCGCTGCACGCCCCCGACGAGGACACCCGCCGCGCCCTGATTCCCACCGCTGCCGCCAACAACATTGACGACATCATGGACGCCGCCCTCGAGTATCAGGCCGTGACCGGACGCAGAATTACCTTTGAATACAGCATGTTGTCTGGAGTCAACGATAATCTATGGCAGGCGGACCTGCTGGCTGACCGCCTCGAGCGGCTGATTAGTCACGTTAACCTGATTCCCATGAACCCGTGGGAAGGCAGCGGCTTTCAGGAAAGCACCGAGTCTGTGCTGCAAGCCTTTTACGACCATCTCGAGGGTCGGGGAATTCCGGTCAGTGTACGCCGCTCGAGGGGACGGGATGCGGGCGCGGCCTGTGGTCAACTTGCACTCAAACGCCCGCTCGAGAACGCGCTGGTTTAACGCTGTGGCACGAAACCATTTCAAACTTTGCTCGAGCGTTTTTTATCTTAAAAATCATCGAGAACTATCGTCTGGACCTACTTTATTGGTTTTTTAAAGTACATACCTCTCGCGGCTCGAATGAGGCTGGGATGTAGCTCTCCGCCCTCTGCGTACTTTGCAATCTTTCGGGAACTCTGCTTTCGGTGATTTCCGCAAGAAATTCCTTTTAAAATTTTCACGCACGTATGGTCAGGTGTGTAGTACATTAAAAGCGGATAAGTGCAACAATCCGTTCAAAACGGGAATAAAGTTTGTGTCAACAGGAGGAAAAGTGTCCACACCGCAACTTCCCCATCTTCCCCAGGCCCGTAAGCTGACTGCGCTGATGCTGGCCCTAGTCTGCGGTGCGCTAGGGAGCGCGTCGGCTCAAACCGCAACCCCGGCCCAGACTACGTCGGCCAACAGTGCACTCATCGAGATAGAGGCGTCTCCGGCACTCATCGCCAAGCTTGAGGCCGCGCAAAAGCTGCTCAGGGACAAAAAGTATAAAGAAGCTCAGGCCGCGTATCAGCAAGCAGTGGCCCTGGATTACCGCAGCTTTGAGGCCCACTTGGGTTTGGGGCTGGCCCTGTTCAATCAAAAAGATTTACTGGGCGCTCGTTTTGAGTTCTCACAACTGGTTTCCCTGGCCCCAGACCGTATTGAGGGGTATTTCAATCTGGGTGTGGTGCAGGCCAGAGCCGGAGACCGCCCCGCAGCTATCGCCTCACTCAGCAAGGCCGCCGAAGTGGGACGGGGCAAGGTTCTGCCTGGAGTGCAAATTTCAACCCTGCGCTCGCTGGCCGCCCAGCAAATTGCCTCTGGGACCTATGCAGATGCTGCCAAGAGCCTTAAAGAAGCCCTAGACCTCGAGCCGGGGGATGCCTCGCTCACCCTGGCCCTGGCCGAAACCCTGTACCAGAGCGCCAAAGGAGGCGGAGATTCAGCAGGCTCGAGCAGTTCCACAGCAGACTCCAGCCTGAGCGACGCACTGGCTTACGCCTACAAGGTGATGGGTCAGAGTCCCGGCAACCTACGCGCCACCACGCTTGTGGCCGATATTTACGTGGACCAGAAACTGGTTCCGCGTGCTTTGAGCGAACTGGACCGTGGAGTTCAACAAAACCCCAAAGCGTCAGAAAAAGGACGCTTGTTGTTTAAAAAAGCCCAGGTGCTGCTGGCCGCAAACCGTCGTCAGGACGCCATTCCGGTACTGGCTCAATCGCTCAAGTACAACCCCTCGAGTGGAGCAGTGCAGTACCAGTACGGCAAACTGTTGCTCGAGGCCCAGCAAACAGACCGCGCACTTTCTGCCTTGAAGGTAGCCGCCAAGCAGAATCCCAAGAGTGCTGAGGTTTCCCTGGCCCTGGCCTTCGCCTACGACGCCAAAAACAACCCTGCTGAAGCTTATAAAGCAGCGGTTGCTACCACCAAGCTCACCGCTGACCCGGCCCTGACGGCCAGCGCCAATTTATTGGCTGGGAAAGCTGCTTACGTGAGCAAGCAGTACACGATTGCTAAGCGCTTACTCATAGGAGCCAGCAGTGGTGAAGCCCTCACTTGGTTGGGCCTGACCAACTACGCACTCAAAGACTATGCCGGGGCCGTCACGGCGCTCGAGGGGGCAGCCAAAGCGCTGCCCACCAACGCGGTGGTACAGGCCAACCTGGGAGCTTCCTACTTGGCAGCCAAGCAATTCAGCGAAGCGCAGAATGTGCTCGAGAACCTGGTCAAGCGCAATCCCAGGTACAGTGAAGCGTGGTATAACCTGGGCTGGGCCTTGCGAAACCTGAGCCGTGACGTTGAGGCGCGGGCCGCCTTCAAGAAAGCTTCTAACCTGGGCTACGCTCCTGCCAGAAAGGAGCTGAGGAACTAATAAATGTCATGGATTAGGCGCAACTGGCCGGACCTGCTCATCGTCCTCTTTATCCTGGCACTTATCGCCGGGTTTGTGGTGGTGCTGATGGGGGGTGCGGGCAGCCTGTTTGGAAATCGCACGAATACACCCTCGAGCACGTCCTCGAGCACAGCCTCGAGCGTGGTGGAGACCCGCTCAAATCCTCCTTCCCCGGCAGCCCCTGTTCAGGAAACCGTACCCGCAGCACCGGGTACAGAACCCCCTACTCCAGAACCTTTCCCCACCCCAGAGCCGGACTCGAGCGGGGCCACTTCAACGACCCCTGCTCCCGAAACAGGCGCGACCACAAGTGGGACAACGGGTGGGTCAGATAAGCCAAACTCTTCTAGTACCTCGAGTAGTCCAAACGAAACCGCAACAGTCAAGCCAGATACGGTCAAGCCAAATACGGTTCCAGCCATTCCCATTATTCCAGCCCAACCCGCTCCATCGGTCTCGAGCACGCCTGAGTCCACCGTACCCACCACTCCAAAGCCTTCGGTGGAAGTGGCCCCAGTACGCCCTGCGCCCAGACCTGCTCTGGTGGAACCTCCCACGGTTCAAACCGAGCCTGTTCGCCCGGTTGTTCCTCGAGTAGAACCCGCTCCCCGTCCACAACAACCTCGAGTCAATACCCCTCGAGTACAAGCGTCAAGAGTTGGAGTTCCCACCAAATCAGATTTCCGCATCAGCGCAGGGCTTTACAGCAGTGCAGCTTCGGCGCAAGCCGTGGCGGACAAAATCAGCAGTCTGGGCTATCCAGTTTATGTGCTGCCCAGCAAGGACGACACCCAGGTGGTGCTGGTAGGACCCTTCAGAAGCCGTGGAGACGCCAACTCTGCCTCAGGCGATATCTCGAGAGTGCATCAGAACCTATTTGTGTACGCACCCTCGAGTGAGAGTGCTTCGAGCACGTCTTCCAATTCTGAAACGGCTCCACAAACCTCGAGCAATGAAGTCAACACTCCAGCCCCCTCGAGCACCCTACGGACACAGGGGAGTTCAACTCCTTCTAGTGGAACCAGTTACCTTCAGGTGGGGGCTTACAGCACCCAGAGCGGTGCGGATAAGTTGCTAGAAACCCTGCGCTCGAGCGGGTACAGCCCCAGCACCCGCCTTAGTTCGAGCGGACTCATTCGGGTACTGGTCGGACCTTTCTCGAGCGGTGAGTTGGACGCAGCTAAAGGTAAACTTTCTTCTGAAGGCGTGGATTCGTTCACGGTACGTTCCAACTAGTGCATTCCAACTGAGGCCTCCGTGACCCTGCTCAATATTCCCACCGCCACCATTTCTCGCCTGGTTACGTACCTGCGTATTCTGGAAAAGCTCGAGTCTGCCGTGGTCAACCGGACCTCGAGCAAACACCTCTCCGATTTAGCCCAGGTTTCTGCTTTTCAGGTTCGCAAGGACTTGGCTTACTTCGGGCGCTTTGGTACGCGGGGCATGGGCTATACCGTAGGCGTACTCAAGCGCGAACTGCGCCGCATATTGGGCTTAACCCGTCCGTGGAACGTGGTGATTCTGGGAATGGGCCGCCTGGGTCAAGCCATCGCCAACTATCCCGGAGCCAGCGAATACGAGTTCAGCTTTGTGGGCCTTTTTGATGTAGACCCTCACAAAATTGGCAATGGGGTACGCCACCTAACCATCGAGCCTATGGATTCGCTCGAGGGTTTTGTAAAAAGACTCAAAGCACAGGGTGAGGGGGTAGAAATGGGCTTTCTGGCTGTTCCACCCGACAAGGCTCAAGAAGCCGCTCAGATTCTGGTAGAAGCGGGTGTTAAAGGTGTGCTCAACTTTGCACCCGTGGTTTTACAACCTCGCACGCTCGAGGGAGGAGGACGAGAAGGTGAACTTGCCGAGGAATGGAAGGGTGTAGTAGTCGAAAATGTGGATTTCCTGGCCGGGATGAAACGCCTTGCGTTTTATATCCTCAACCCCAATTTGAAGGAACTCGAGATGGAGGTAAGTGTATGATGAAGATGATTTTGATGGGTGCAATTGCGTTAATACTGGCTTCGTGCGGACGCTACGACTTCAGACCAGCCGTGAGCTTCGGTATACAAGTTACAGATGGCGTAAAATCTGGAGAGGTTATTCGCTCAGTAGATGACAAGGGAAAAGTTACCTACAAGCAAACCCCAGGTGAACCAGTCCAATTTACATTTTCCTCTAGACCCGGCTCTCAATCAGGTTACTTGACGGGCTATAAAATCGTACGGGACACCATCAATGGAGTTAACCAAGGGACCGACTCA